>DATKCB010000398.1:0-2935 GCA_035513495.1 Planctomycetaceae bacterium
GCCGGTCGGAGACAGCAATTTCGAAGTTTCGGGGGTCAAAGACAGCATTCAATCGACGCTGCCCATCTACCAGCTCCACGGCAAGCCCGAAAATCTCCAGGTGATCTATCCTGACAGTGGACACGACTTCCCCCCCGCAGCGCGGAATACGGCGTATGAGTTTCTCGAGAAACATTTGAAATAACGTGTGAACCGAATTCACTCGATTTCTTAACGATTTCGAATTCGTGAGCGGTCACTTGTAGAATGTCGATAGCCGTTCAAATGACCGATCTCCGCGATGCGCTGCCCTATTGATCTCGCGAGAATTCAGAGTGATCGACGTTTTTTGGCTTTTTGGACTGTTCCCACCAGTTGTCTCGCAGCGGGGAACTTTCCGGGGAAGAATTGCGTCTGAAGTGGAGAAAGGAATCGGACTTTTCTCGTATTCCTGATATGATATTGAGTGTGGGAAACCTCCTTTCGTCTCCGAATTTGTGAAAAGAGTATGCCGGAAGAGATCCGATCCAAGCTGCAGGAAATCCGGTTTCGGCTTAGAGTGTTGCTCTGGCTCGGAGGGTTGAGCGCACTGCTGGGTGTCGTGTGCGGGAGTGTTCTGGCCGGGGCCTTTCTGGATCGAGCGATCGTCGGCGAGAGCCTGAGCGGCCGCCTGCTGTTGACATTGAGTATCTGTGCGGCGGCAATTTGGGTCTTTCGAAAAGAACTGTTGACGCCGTTAAGCCGTCCCTTGTCCGACGTTTGGATCGCGCGCAAGATCGAAGCTCATTATCCCGATCTCCGCGGTTCGCTCACCAGCAGTGTGGAATTTTCGTCGGACGGTTATTCCGAGAAGAACGGTTCGCGCTACATGCAGAAAAAATGCGTGAGCGTCACCGTCGCACGTATTCTGTCGCTCGACACAAATCATTTGTTGAGCTGGCGTCCGTTGAAGCTTCGCCTGATCCCCGCTCTGATTCTGATTTTGATCTGCGTCTGCTTCGCCGTCTTCCGATCCGAAGCATCCTTGGCTGCAGTCGAGCGTCTGGCGTTCCCGTTTCGTTCGGTCGACTGGCCCCGGGAGGTCGTTCTGCAACTGCAGAACGAACAAGGGGAGCCGCTCGAAGCAGACGAGTTGACGAACCCGACCTTTCCCCGTGGCAGCGTGCGGGAATATCGGGTCAGCAATCTGAGAGGCGCTCTGCCCGAAGATCTGCAGTTGGAGTTGAAGTATTCCAGCGATCGGACGGAAAACTCTCCGATCCCTCGCGAGGCACTCCCGAGCGGTGAGGGTCTGGCCGGAAGAATTCGTCTTGAGATGCAGGAACCGTTCGCGTTTCGTGTGACGGGAGGAGACGATCGGACACCCTGGTACGAGATCAATGTCGTCCCGCCCCCCGTCCTGAAAAAACTCGTCCTGACGGTTCAACCGCCCGAGTACACGCAACAACCATCTTTTGTGACCCCCGCCGGAGCCAGTTTCGTTCAGGCAGTGACCGGTTCGGTCTTGACGATTACAGGCGAGGCCGACGTGCCGCTTGCCGAGGCATATCTCGCCGAACAGGATTCCGAGCCGACGCCGCTCGGGTTATCCGCGGGTGGAGTGAAGTTCGAAGGAGAATATCAGATCGATCGGCTCGGACCGACGTATCTCAGGTTGAATTTGACCGACGAAAAAGAAATCACTAACCGTTCGGCCGTACGGCTGGAAATCGTGGGGCTGGCCGACCTGGCACCGACGGTTCGATTTGTTTCGCCGGCGACGGATCAGTTGCTGACTCCGGAGGCCATCATTTCGGTGTCATTGGAAGCCAAGGATGATTTCGGTCTGCTCGATCTCGAATTGAGATATTTCAAAAAGAATGCCGCGGGAGAATGGGAACGACTGTCCGCCAAATCGCTGATCGCTGCCGCGACACCGGAAAGGCAGACGCAAAGTTCGCTCGAGTTCACCGCCGGGGAGTTGGGGCTTTCCGCCGGTGAGACGCTTTCTCTGCGAGCCGTCGCGAAAGATTTTCTGTCTTCCGAAGAAGAACATCTCGGCCAGGACGAACGTCAGATTACGCTGGTCACAGCCAGCCGCAAACAGGAAGAACTGGCGGGGCGGCTCCACGAGATGCTCGATCGAATCGAGCGCGAGAGAATCAATCAAAAGCTGGTTCGCGAAAGCTTCGACAATCTCTTTGCCGATCCCCAGCAAGATGCGGCGTCAGAGATCGCCGGGTTGACCACCGATCAGAAAATGATCGAACAGAGGCTGACCTCCGAACAAAACGGACTGCTCGAAGAAATCAGGAAGATCGAGCGCGAAACCAGTCGCAACCGGCTCGACCAGCCCCGCTTCGAGCAACAACTGCAGACGCTCATCAGCGATCTCGAAACTCTCGACCGCAGTGTGTTTCCTTCGTTGAATCAGTTTCTTGTGCGGATCGACCCTCGTCTGCTCGGGAAACAATCGAGCGAAGTGGAATTACCAAAGTTGACCGATCCGGTCGATCCGCTGGAATTGAACCGGCTGCTCGAACAGTCTGACGAATCGATTCGCGGTTCGCAGCTTCACCGGTTGATCGAGTCGCGGCAGAAGCGGATCGAAGAAGTTCTGGGAGATCTGACCGGAGCGATCGACGAGTGGCAGGAAGGACAGACGCTCAAAAATTCTCTGTCGCAGATTCTCGAAGCACAGGAACAGATCGATCGCGACGCGAAACAACTCAATGCCCGTACTCTCGGAAAAAACATTTCCGAACTTTCTCCCGCCGAGCGGGAACTACTGCGCCAGCTCTCCGCCGGTCAACAAGACAATCATCAGAGCCTCAATCGGTTTCGCCAGCAACTGGAGCGCGAAACGCCTGAATCTGGTGTTCCGGAACACTTGAACGATCTCGCGGAAGCGATCGCACAATCGAACGCCACCGCCCGGATGGGTGAACTCGAGCGGGAATTTCGCGAAAACCATCTC
>DATKCB010000399.1:0-5929 GCA_035513495.1 Planctomycetaceae bacterium
CCGGTTTCGATGTGCGAAATATTCCCAGCGTGAATGAGTGGCCTTCGATCCCTTCGCAGGTGACTTATCTGACGCGAGGGCGGAACAATCTTCCTCCGGCCGTGGTGTTGCCTCAGCCGAGCGTCAACGAGATCGGACGGGTCCGCCCCGGACAATATGCGGGAAAACTCGGATCCGAGTGGGAAGCGTGGCACGCGAATGTGGCTGCACCGTGTACGCTCGGAAACGGTTGTTGTCCGCATTGTTTTCGATTCGACGAAGATACGTTCGAGCACGGATCCAGCACAGTTTTCGAGACCCCGATGCTGACGCTTCCCCAGGGAGGATCGTCCCGGCTGAAACAGCGCCTCGATCTGCTGGGTACGATCGAACAGCAGCATCGCGAGATGGCGCGCGTGGGCGCAGCCCAGGAATTCGATCAGCATCGCCGGCAGGCTCTGTCGGTTCTGATGGATCGCAAGACGTCGCAAGCGTTCGAGGTCGAGCAGGCCGACCCGGAAATTCTGGCCCGCTACGGAAAACACAAATTCGGGCTGTCACTCCTGATGGGATTTCGACTGATCGAAGCGGGCGTCAATTTCGTGCAGGTCAATCTGGGCAAGAATTCTTCGTGGGATACGCATCGGCGCAACTTTGTGAATCTGAAACGCAACCTGCTTCCGTATCTCGATCAATCGGTCTCTGCACTGCTGGACAATCTCGCCGAAACGGGGCTGCTCGAATCGACTCTGGTAATTGTGACGGGAGAGTTCGGCCGGACACCGATCATCAACAAGGATGCCGGCCGCGATCACTGGGGACCGGTGATGACGAGCCTGTTCGCGGGTGCGGGCGTGCGGGGAGGGAGTGTCGTGGGAGCGTCGGACAAGATTGGTGCCCAACCGGTTTCGGATCCGCAATCTCCCGAGAATATTGCCGCGACGATCTTCGAAACTCTCGGAATCCCCCGCGACGCTCACTGGACCGACATGGATCATCGGCCACACGAACTCTATCGGGCTGAGCCGATCTGGAGCCTCTATTCGTAGGAATCGGCCTCTCGTTACGGCCTCGTACTGTTACTTGATCCTGTGAAATCGAATGGCTGTGAACTATGCTGTAGGGAGCGGATACACCGACGGAGGGAGGGAATTGACCGCAGCCAGAGATTCTGCTGCACAATCGGTCCATTTCAGAAATCCCCTCTCGTCTCAAGTCGAGGTATTACCTACACTTCCAGAAGATCACCGGTTGTACGCTCCACCAGACCCCAGCGGATATCTCCATGCTGCAAGAACTGGATAACTATCCGAAAGTTTCACTCTCGGAAACCGATAAGCCGCTTCCCAAATACTTCTCCAACGGTTTTACGCGTTACGCGAATTTCAAACCGATGGCGAAAGGGGGAAAGGCCGAACTGTATACCTGCTTCGACAAAATCCTCGGCCGGACCGTCGCGTTCAAAACGCTCCACCGGGCAATTGTCGATGACGAATACGAAAAGCGGCGATTCATTCGCGAGGCCCGCGTCACCGCGCAGTTGCAGCATCCCTGCACGGTTCCGGTGTACGATCTGGGGCTGGATGTCGAAGGGCGACTTTACTTTACGATGAAAAAAGTCGAGGGGGAGACGCTGCGCGAAGTCATCACGTTGTTGCAACAAAATGACGCTCACGCCGAAGCGACTTATACCCTCGAAAAAATTCTGGGAGTGCTGATTCAAGTCTGTAGCGCCATCGCGTACGCGCATGCGCACGGAGTCGTGCATCGGGACATCAAACCGGCCAACATCCTCGTCGGATCGTTCGGCGAAGTCGTCTTACTCGACTGGGGAGTCGCGAAGGTCTGGGACCTCTCCCAGGATGAAGAACGACTCATTCAGCAGGAACAGCAGCTGACCTCACTCGGCCGGGATGACGAGGAGCAGGTCCAGCGTCTAACCGGGACGGGAAAACGCCCCGGAACGCCTCTCTACATGTCTCCCGAGCAGGTCGAAGGGAAAGAGGACATCGACGAGCGGACCGATATCTACACGATGGGAGTGGTGCTGTACGAAATGTTGACGCTCGAAGACGCCTCCCGGGGAGAGACCGTCAAACAGACGTTCCACAACATCGTCAGCGTCGATCCCGAGCCGCCCCGCAAAGTCGCTCCCGAACGGCATATCCCACAGGCGTTGGAAGAAATCACGATGAAGGCACTCGCCAAACGGCGCGAGGATCGCTACGAATCGATGCTCGACCTCGTCGACGATATCCGCAAGTTCCGCAACGAAGCTCTCGAATATCTCGAACGCCGCGATGAAAGCTGAACCCGCTCAGCGGGAGTGGGAAAAGTGTGAAAAGTGAACATTTCACCCTTTTGAACATTGCACATTCGAACTTGCACCTTCGCGAAGTCCTTCCCCGGTTGCTGATGTTTTGTGCGAAAGCTACAGTAACCTCTCCTGCCTGTGTCGTGTCTTTTCAGGCGTCACGTCGACTCAAACCGTAGCGGAAATCGGGTTTTATGCTTGTCAGTTGGAATTGGCTTAAAGACTACGTGCCTCACGATCTGTCCGTCGAGGAGGTCACCGACACCTTGACGATGAGCGGACTGAATCTCGAAGAGATCGTTCCTCAAGGTGAAGATACGGCTGTCGATCTCGAAGTCACGAGTAATCGCCCCGATTGCCTGGGGCATCTCGGCGTGGCCCGCGAAATTTCCGCCTTGTTCCGACAGGAGTTTAAGCTCCCCGCAGCCGAACCAACCGAGAGCGGACCGAGCACGGGCAAAGTGACATCGGTCGAAAATCTTGCCACCGATTTGTGTCCCCGGTACATCGCACGTTTGATTCGAGGGATCAAAGTCGGCCCCTCCCCCGAGTGGCTGAAAGAACGGCTCGCGGCGATCGGTCAACCCTCCGTCAATAATGTGGTGGATGTGACCAATTACGTGCTGATGGAGTGCGGACAGCCGCTGCACGCGTTCGATCTCGACAAACTTGCCGGAAAGCGAATCGTCGTCCGGCGGGCCGAGCAGGGAGAATCGATCAAGGCGATCGATCAGAAAGAATACAAACTCGAAGCCGGAACCTGCGTCATCGCAGACGCGAAGAATCCGGTCGCCATTGCCGGCGTGATGGGAGGTTTCGCGACAGAAATCTCCGACGAGACCACGAACGTGCTGATCGAAACTGCTGCGTTTCAACCGCTCTCGGTTCGAAATACTGCGCGGCAATTGAATCTTCACAGTCCCTCTTCTTACCGCTTCGAGCGCGGCGTCGATCTCGAACAATTGGATTGGGCCAGCCGCCGCTGTTGCGAGCTGATTCTGCAAGTTGCCGGAGGGGAATTACTCCCGGATGCGATTGTCGCCGGAGACGAAACACCTGCTGAAAATCGTCCGATCGAGATCCGCTATCCTCAAATCGAGCGCGTTCTGGGGATATCGATCGAAGCCGGCCAAGCCGAGCAGATTCTGATTTCGCTGGGCCTGGAAAAAGTTTCCAGTCACGGCGAAACGGCATCGTATCTTGCCCCTTCCTGGAGACGCGATCTCGTGCGGGAAATCGATCTGATCGAAGAACTCGCCCGCGTGCATGGATACGAAAAAATTCCGACGAACGCCCCGATCTCCGTGATTCCTTCTTCGAAGTCGCTCGCCGACAGGGCCGCTGATCGAATTCGCGAAACGCTGACCGCCAACGGATTGTACGAAGCCATCACCATGTCGTTCGTAAGCCGCGAGATGTACTCGCTCTGGCAAAGTCGCCCGAAGAGATTCGAACCGCTCACCGTCGAACATTCCTCGCGACGACAGGAAAATGTTCTGCGGCAATCGCTGATTCCGAGTCTGTTGCAGTGGCGGCGGGAAAACGAAAAGCATTCGGTGTTCGATGCGTGCCTGTTCGAACTGGCGAAGGTGTATCTTTCGGCGGACAAGTCTCTGCCCGAAGCGGACGCCGAACCGCGGATGCTCGGAATCGTAGGCGGATGGAGTTTTCGCGAACTCAAAGGGATTCTGGAGTCGCTGGTTTATCGATTCAACGCAACAGTCCGATTGAAGGTCGAGCCGGTCACCTTGCCGCAATTTGTTGAAGGACGAGCTGCCTCGTTATCGCTCGACGGCCGGCCTTGGGGAATATGCGGTGAACTCAACCGCGACCTGCAGGACTCGTTCGATTTGCGTGACGCAGCCTCGGCTGCCGAAGTTCAGATTTCCGTGCTGGAAGAAATTGCCGATCTGACCCCCTCCAGTCGAGCGTTGCCTCAATATCCTGCAATCGAACGAGACCTGAATTTTATACTCGAAGAACGGACGACCTGGCAGGAACTCGAACAGACGGTTCGCGGGGCGGCAGGCACGCTGCTCGATTCGGTCATCTTTCGGGATCAGTATCGCGGCAAACCGATCGCGGCGGATCGCAAGTCGTATGTACTCACGTTTTCGTACCGCTCGCCCGACCGGACGCTTGTCGGCAGTGAGGTCGATGCGATTCAGCAGCAGGTGATTTCAGCCTGCCGAAGCCGTCTCGGAGCCGAATTGAGATAAGCCGGAACAATCCCGGGTAAAGAAAAAACCGGTTGTGGAACGGCCGTTCCACAACCGGTTTGCGATGGACTTGCTTCGATCAATCGTCGTAATCGACGACCACGAAACCTTTTTTCACCGTGATTTCAACGGAATACTTTCCGTAACAGAATTTTTGTTTCCGCCCGTCGTTTCTGCAGATGTGCCTCTCCTGAGGACCGCAGCAATCGTCCGTGGGAGGAACGCAGATCTCAATGGCCACACAAGCCGGTTCACAGCAACTGCAAGGATCGCAGCAGGCACAAGGATCGGGAATCATCACGATACGGGGAACCGCACACGGGTGAATGTTTTTCAGGTCCTTGTAGCAGACGCACTCGAACAGCGCAATCACTTCGCCTTCCACAGCCGGGGCCTCGACGTAGCCTTCCCCACCTGGAGCGGGAGGCACCTGGGCGTTTGCCGGAGCAGCCATCAAGGCTCCAACGGCTAATACACATAGCAAGCTTTTCATCGATCACTCCTTCCATGCTGCCAAATTGAATTGGATGCGAGATGAGGGCAGCCATCATCTCCCTGACCGGGTTCCATTGATTCCTGAGGCTCACAGACCTCGGTTTCACCCAAAATTGAATCACTTTCCCATATTAGACCGAAAGGGCCACTCCTCAAGCCTGTTTCACTCCTGGAAATGAGTCAAATACAAGATCTAGGAATACTGGGAAAAGTGAGCGTCTGCAATCCTTCAGGACAAAAAAACATCAATTCTTCACCAGATTGTGAGTTCGCTCCAATTCTCTTAATCGTTAAAGTCATCATCAATGGGCTATAAGTCCCCAAATGTTCCACCACTTGAATCCACTTGAGGAGGCTGTTAGCCTGAATTTCTCGCATGTTGCGGTCGGTTTAAACCTTACTTCTGAATCAGAGATGGACCCATGAGAACATTATTGTTGACGATGTCGGCTATGGCTTTTCTTCCAAACTTTGTGCAGGCTGGGAAAGCCTCGTATTGCTCACCGCAACCGGTGTGTCGAACGGCACCTGCGACGGTTCGATGCAGGACGATTTTGCCGTATCACATCGCCCTGCAGCGGGCTGACGTGGCCGATCAACTGGAAGTGCTGGCGAAACAGCAAACAGCGGAGATCGACGCGCTGAAGGCTGAACTTCTCGCGGTCCAGCAGGAGCGAGATTCGTTCCTCAAACAGGCCGAACAGGAGAAAGCCCTGGCTCTCGAGGCGCGAAAGCAATCGGAGGCCGCTCTCGCCAATCTGCAAAATACGCTCGAAAAGTCCCAAGACGCTCGCAAGGTTGCTGATTCAGAACGAAAAGATGCTCGTAACGAGTTGGCCAAAGTGAAAAAGAATCTCGATCAGACGCAAAAAAACCTGGCAAAAGCGGAAGCGTCATTGAGCAACGAGCGAGAGAATCTGCT
>DATKCB010000400.1:0-4687 GCA_035513495.1 Planctomycetaceae bacterium
AATCGTTCTCGGTCCGTACTGGGAAGACGCCCATCCCGATCACGTGGTCGCCTGCCGATTGATCGAAGACGCCCGGTTCTGGGCGAAACTGAGCCGCAGCGATTTCGCGGGAGAGCCGTTCTGGCCGCCGAAGCTGTATCACTATTTCAGCATTCATCTGAGAATCCATCCCCGCCCCTCGTTCGTGTTCGACATCTCGCCGCACATCGAGACGAAAATGAAATCGATCGAAGCCTATCAAAGTCAACTTCTGACCGGACGTTCTCAGGAGTTTCCGACAGCGCTCGACGACATTCGGGACCGGGCGCGATACTGGGGCTGGACGATCGGCGCGGCGTACGCCGAACCGCTTGTCTCGCGGGAAGAAATCGGCATCGCCTCGTTCCACTCTCTGAAGTGATTGGGCCATGAGCGTGACCGTCGAGTTTCTGGGGATCGTACGCCATCGCGCGGAGCGCGAGTTTCTGTCGGTCGAAGCGCACACCCTGGGCGAACTTCTGCAACGCGTGAGTGAGGAGATCCCCGCGCTGAACGAAACCTGCATCGAGGGGGGATGTCTGAAGTCCGGTTATCTGGCGAGTCTCGACGGACAGCGGTTTACCACCGATCCCGCGACGGCGCTCGCTCCAGGAGACCGCGTGATCCTCCTGTCAGCGGATGCGGGGGGATAGACCGCACGAGGCCGATTACACCGACCGGATTGAACGTTCGCATGTCCACCCTGCTTCGCGATGTGGACATGGCACACAGTTGGGGGACACGTTCATGATCCAAATCCCCATCTCAAAACCTTCAACCTTCCACTTTTTAACTTTCCACTTTCTTTACTCGACCATCAAGAGCGGTTTCGCTTCCCCTTGCTGGTCGAAGTCCGCGATGACGGTTTCGTTCGTGGTGTGATGTCCGAGGATCGCGCGCGGGAAATCCGATTTCTGAATCGCTCGATAAAACAGCAAGTGGTGCCGCTGTCCGATTCTCAGCCGATATCCTGCCGCTTCGGCGGAGGTACAAGCCCGGCGATTTTCCGAGACCGTCAATCGCCGCCATTCGGCCGGCTGCTTGTTGCGTTTCGGATGCCAGTCGAACACGACCGGGAGACAAAAACCGCCTATTCCGGAAGCCGTCAGAATGACTCGTCCGTCTGCTTCCACAATCTCGCCGGAGGCTTTTTGAATCGTCTCCTGCTCGAACGACAGCGGGAACATTCTGGCGAGGCGGGATCGCCCCTCGCGCAGTTCGTATTCCCGCGTCTGTTTGTCGCGTTTCAGTTTCAGTCCGGATGCGATCGGCAGACTGCTTTTCAATTCGAACGAACCCTCGGCGGGCAGATGCGCGACTTCGTTGACGAACAGAAAATGATCTGTTCGCGACAGAAACACTTGGCGTTCGATTTTGATTTCGTCGGCGAAGACCTGCTGGAGTTCGAGGTAGTCGCCGTCCTTATCGGAAAACCAGCAGACGCACTCCCACGGTTCTCGGGGGGTCATCACGCGTCCGTTCGAAATGAGTTCCAATCCCCAGGTTCCGTCGAGCAAAGGGACTCCCGTGACACCCACCGTCACTTGGACGTCGGGAGACTCGTGACGAACCAGTGCGACATCGGCATCCGGTTCCCAACCGGTTCGCAGAAGCGCCCACGCGCCTGCGTCTGATTGAATGGACGGACGACCGGTCAGGCGAACCGATTTTTTCGAGCGGGACTTCGAACCCACTGTTCGAACCTGACGGCATAGCTTCGACGAACGGCTGCCGGTCACTCGTTCGGTGAGTTCCGCGACGGCGCGCCACGGAACCCCGTCGGAAGATCCCCAAACCGATCCGTCGGGAGCAGACACCGCGAGCGTCGTCTCGATTAATTGTTTGATCGTCTTGCGGTCGCGACGGCGGAAAAGATCGTGTCCCGTGAGTTTTGACAGTAACAGGATCCGTCCGAGCGAACGCCAGATCGCCGGCAGTCGCGGCCAGTCTGATCCGCCGAGCGGGTTTTCGTCGTCGCCGATGTAAGTCAACCAATCGGAAATCGCCTTGCGGGCTGCCTTGACGAATTCGGAAGCCGAACCCATTTCAGGAAAGACAACCAGACTCAGCCAGCGAAGTTCGCAACTCGTCACCAGTAATTGATCGGCGGTTCCCTCGGCTCCGTCGGGGATGTCGAGCGAATCCTCAATGGCGGCGAACCTGTGGGAGGCAGTGTTCCAGATCGTCCAGAAGATCTCCTGCGGCATCTTGCGGCCGGCGATCAGAAGCGAGACGAGCAATCTCCACAATTCGACTGTTGATAGCGCGTGGTCCGAAGTGACTTGTTCCCGCCAGTTGCGAATCGATTCCAGGGTTTCGTCCGACGCGGGATCTTCGCACAACTGACGCCAAAGATTTTCCAGACCCGCCTCTCGCTCCGTCGGTGTTTGCCAGGGGAGAAAAGACAATTCCCCCTGAGTCAGGGCGATGCGGGACTTTTTATCCAGCTTGGGAAGTTTCTTTTGCAGTGCTTTCACCATCTTCTTCACAAACGATTCTTCTCCCTCGGAAGCGAGCAAGGGCAGGATCTCCCGCCAGGGAGAAGCGTCGAATCGCAGGTGCGAAATTCGGGACGTTTCAGAGGACGAATCGTTGAACAGAGCAATGTCCACGTGATGATTCCAGTTGGAGAAGTCGGGAGGAATTGGCAGACTTGGACGAGTTGGGCCAGATTACCGGATTTGACGGCAAAAGCAATTAAGTCCTGCGAACAATGCTTAAGTGGGCACGTATTGATGCGATAATCCCGCGATTCGTGCAGTTCCCAAGAGTTTTCGCAGTTGTATCGTCTTACGCAAGATTGTTTGCCGGGAATCGTTCTCCGACAGGAGCGATCCTTCAAGTCCCTCCGAACAACAGGTCGATGTACTTCACAGTCCGACTGCGCGCCGGTGGACGAGGCGGAGTGAGTGTCGACCGATGTTCCGCGTCCGGTCCGGATTTCACCTGGATGTTTTTCGACCTGAGTAGAGTCCGCGAAGGAGAACCGATTCCGTGTCAGCCCCGAGAGAAACATTACGCCTGGGATTTCTCACCGCCCTCGAACAGCCCGCCGACTGCTTCGTCGGAGGACTGCTGGTGACGAACCATCTGGGCCGGCCTCTCGAATTTCAATGCACCACTCCGGTCAAGCCGAACTCCGCTCAGAAGATCCTGTACGGACCGACGCTCAAGCCGTTCATTCTGACCGAGCTGCTCGGACGCACGCTGTTCGAACGGGCCGAAGTCAAACCGGATGTGATCCTGGTGACGGACTCCGACCTGCTCGGATTGCGCGAACTGATCGATCGTCCCATCGCCTGCCTGAATCATTCCGACGACGTGCCGATCGTACTCGGTGCGGCTGAAGAAACCGAGTGGCTCGCGCTGGGGATTCAGAAAATCCGATTTCATCAGGCCCATCCCGCCGACAAGTCCGCGTTGATGAAACGTTCGCACCTGTTGCCCGCGCAGGCCGACTGGGCAGAACCGTTCGAACGTGTGCAGGAAGCTCTTCGCGAAGTTTCGGCACCGGGAGTCTCGCGGTGACCGAACTCTCCGATCGAACGGGCGACTCCGAACAACCCGGCGCGCCGCTGCTCCGCGATCCGAACTGCGAGTCGATTCCGATCAACATCCCCAGCGGAACGCACGCCACCGGAATGAACGCGGCGCTGGGGCGCTGGATCAGCGTTTCGACCGAGCCGGTGTCATTGCTCTCGAAGGTTCCGTTCGTTCCCTCCTGGAAACCTCACTGGTCGAAACTGAAAGTCTTCCGCCTGACGTTTCCCGACGGCATGGAATTCCTGCCTCCCAGGAGCGATGCGGAGGCCGGCGACAAACCGCAAAAACTTCGCTCGCTCAAACCTCCCGAAGAGGAAACCGGGGGAACGCCCAAACCGAAAAAGCCGACCCGGATCAAACCCCCCGCCGATGCGCTGTCGCTCGAGGATCGCCTGTTCTACGTCCTGCAACCGCCGCTCGAAACGTGGCTCGCGGGACAGGAACTGATCATGCCATTCGAGCCGTTTCCGTATCAGTATCAGGGAATCGCGTGGCTGTTCTCGAAGAAAGGGGCTTTGCTGGCCGACGAGATGGGGCTCGGCAAAACCATGCAGACAATCACGGCCGTTCGCCTGCTGTTGCGGAGCGGCCGCGTCCGGAGAATTCTGCTCGTCTGTCCCAAACCGCTGATTCCCAACTGGCAGCGCGAGTTCAAACTGTGGGCCGAGGAGTTACCGATCACGACGATCGAAGGAGACACCGCCCGCCGCAAAATGATCTGGACGATGCCCGGCAATCCGATCCTGATCGCCAACTACGAACTGCTGGTCCGCGACTTCGAAGCGATGGAGGAAGATGAACGCCCCAGTTTCGATCTGGTCGTACTCGACGAAGCACAGCGGATCAAGAACAACAACTCCCGTACCTCGGAAGTCGCCAAGTCCCTCACCCGCAAACGTAGTTGGGCGCTGACCGGGACGCCGATCGAGAATCGGCCCGAAGAGATGGTCTCGCTGTTCGAATTTATCGAGATCGTCCCGCCCCGCGCAACACCCGATCTGCGGCAACTGCAGAAGCTCTCGAAGGACTTCGTTCTGCGGAGAACGAAAGATCTCGTGATGACCGACCTCCCGCCGCGACTCGACCGGGACGAATACCTCGAACTCAATCCCGCCCAGCAGTACGC
>DATKCB010000401.1:0-3243 GCA_035513495.1 Planctomycetaceae bacterium
GATCCTGCTCGGCAACGTCGCTCTGCGAGCCGCTCAGCCGATCGAGTGGGACGCCGAAAACGCGAAAGTCACCAACATGCCCGAAGCCAACGCCTTCCTCGGCCGCGAATACCGGTCGGGTTGGACGCTGTAAGGATTCGGAAATTTCAATCAATCAACCCCTACCCGGTGAGTTCGCTCACCGGGTTTTTTCGTCTGTGGTTCGACATTGTAGGGTCCCGCTGTGCGGCCCGATACGATTGATCAACAATACCGAGAAAACGACCAACCACTGAAATACCCTTGGATGAATCGTCGTATTGTACGTAGATTTATTCGACAGCTTCGCCCTCTCGACAGGGATTGCCCCCATGACCCTCTTCAACGCATTGATGTTCGCATCAAGCATCTTGTCTCCGGGAGAAGCGATCATCCACGCATCGGTTCCGATCGCGCAACAAGTCATCCAGTCGAATCTCAAGGAACTGGCGATTCACCGAATTCGTGCGTGCGGAGGAGAAGTGTTCTTCGAGCATCAATGGGCGGCACCGGGAGTCTGGAGACCAGACGCGAAACTGCCCGGTGATCCGCGACTCTGTTTTTTATTGGGCAAACACTACGCGGCCCATCCCGTGGAGGTTCAGCTCTTCGCCTCGGGAGACAATCATCCCGAACAATTCACCGATCTCGATGCCGTACTCTTGATGACGTTCACGAAAGTCCGCTGGCTGGTGCTGTTCGATACGTCGATCACCGATGCGAGCCTCCCCTTCATCCGGCATTGCCGAGCCCTGGAACGCCTGGACGTCGAAGGTACGAAAATCACACAAGCCGGCGCCGAACAGCTGAAACAGCAGTCTATTCGTCGCTTGGACGTCTACGGTGACTTCGCAACAGATGACCAAGCCCCGTAGAGTAGCTTTTCCTTTTCATACAAAAACGCTACTACCACATCACAACCCGCATCGTTTAAGATCAACTCATCACACCATCTCAGGTTTCATGCCACTGGAGACCGTTCGCGCAATCGCCCATCCCGAAATCGGTCGCGACTCAACCGCATCGGTCCGCACAGCAGGACCCTGCAACTGAGTATGAAATGTCGGGAAAGCGCGAAAAGTGACCTGATCACGGCTTTTTCGACACTTTGCACTTTTCCCACTTTTCGCGCGGTCCGGTTGCGAAATGTTGCGCGCTTGAGACAAACCTCCCGGCTCGCGCATCCGGGAGGGTGTTGTCAAATTGATGACAGATTTTCAAAGAACAGGGCCGGTTTTGTTTCACAACTTTGCGAAGTTGACCAATTTTGATGTTGTCAAGTTGTCAACTTGTCAAGTTCGGTAAACCTCGGGGAAAACGTTCGAAAATGGCCGATTGTGAAGACCGCGCGTCATCAAATTGATGACACCTCCGATGGGGGGTTGAAAGTTGAATGTTGAATGTGTGGTGAGGACATTGAATTTAGGATGTAGCCTCTGATGGATTCCGTTTGAACCTTGAACATTCCACCTTGAATCTTCCACTCTTCCACCTTGAACCCCTTCGTTTGGCATTCTCTGATGCAGGGCCTCCGCTCGACGGGCTGGAAGTCCGTCGTACGGTTTGATTCGGTTGCGCGGACCGCGGGTGGACATCGCTGTTCTCCGGGAAAACCTCATCTCTCCATCCTGTCTGTTTGTTTCATCGTTCGAGTCTCTTGGGATCAAAATCTCTCGGGGTTCATCAAAGGTGGGAAATGTGGAAGATCTCATCTTTGCATCTTTGGGATCTTTGGATGAAACCCGGGAGAGACGATCGGTTTTAAAGTAGTTTGGGGAATATTTCGGATTTCTGTGTGTTTCGTAATTCGCCGTTGCGCGGCGGAGTCGCGAGGAAGCAGGAGTTAGGATGTCGGAAGTAGTCTCTGAGCGTTTCGAATTTTCGATTTCAGTTTTCCTTTGACATTGGGATTTTGATATTTGACATTCCCGATCTCCCCTGCTTTCCGCTTTCGCATGTCTCTACTCTACCCGACTTTGTTGCGCAACACGGGGATTCGCGAGTTGGTTCCGTCTCTGGCCCTCTGGCCCATTCCTTACAAAACGTCTCTGGGCAGAGTTTGGCTTGTCCGTTAGAATTCCGGCGATTCGGCGAACGACGGATTTGTTCGCATTTTGCTGCCGCAGAAAGGTGTCAGGGATGACTGAAGTGACTCCGTTGCTCGAATGCCGGGATCTGGTCAAGGATTATCCGGGGAAACGGGCCGTCGATGGTGTCAGTTTTAATGTATTTCCGGGCGAGATCGTCGGACTGCTCGGTCCGAACGGAGCCGGGAAGAGCACGTCGTTTCGGATGGCTTGCGGTCTGCTTTCGCCGACGGACGGGCACGTCTACCTGAACGGTGAAGACGTCACCCGCTGGCCGATGTACCAACGGGCTCGCCACGGATTGGGCTACCTTCCCCAAGACAGCAGCATTTTCGTCAAGCTGTCGGTCGAGGATAACATTCTGGCGATCCTCGAATACCTCAAGTTCTCGACGGCCGCCGCCTGGGATCGCGTGGACGAACTGCTCGAACAGTTCGGGTTGTCGGACAAACGCAAACAGACTTCTTCCACGCTCTCGGGGGGAGAACGGCGGCGGCTCGAGATCGCCCGCTGTCTCGCCAGCGATCCCGATCTGATTCTGCTCGACGAGCCGTTCACGGGCATCGACCCGGTTACGATTCACAGCATTCAGGACATCATCGAGAAGCTGCGTCAAGCGGGGATCGCGATCCTGTTGACCGACCATCGCGAACGGGAAACGCTGGCGATTACCGACCGCAGTTACATCATCTGTGCCGGAAAAGTGATCGTCGACGGTGACGCACAAACGGTGCTCAGCGATCCGACGGCCCAGGAGTTGTACTTCGGACGCCGCTTCGATGCCAATTCGATCATCGAAGGAAAACAGACATTTATGAATGAGAACATCAAAAAAACGGCGCCCGCTGAACCCCTGCTGCGGGACGAGGACGATTCGGACAAATCGCAGCAGCGCGAGCGAGAGGACGATGCAGACGATTTCCCGCACGCAATCGCGTCGTGATTTTCGGTCGAGGAATTAACAGCAGATTTCACAGAAGGCACGAACACGATGGAAATCTTTTTCTCGGCGGGCGAACCAAGCGGAGATCAGCACACCGCCCATCTGATCCGCGAACTGAAGAAACGCCGCTCCGACATCCGCTGTACGGGGTACGGCGGTCCGCGGATGAAGGAAGCGGGCTGCGAACTGCACTTT
>DATKCB010000402.1:0-12301 GCA_035513495.1 Planctomycetaceae bacterium
GAAAGGAACTTTTGTAGCTGGATTTGCAAGGATTCAGCCGAGCGCGTGGTTGAAGGCGACTCGTCTGAACTCTTGCGAATTCAACTACCATCGTGGGATGACAGAATGTGAGATAATCTACTTCCTACTTCCTTTCAACTACTTCCTATCAACTAATCCGTCCTCATCATGGGAACCGGGACTTCGTCGAGGATTTCGTCGACGATCAGTTTGGCGGTAATTTTTCTGAGGCGGCTTTCGGGTTTGACGATGAGGCGGTGTTGCAGGACCGAGGGGGCGACTCGTTTGACGTCGTCGGGGAGGACGAATTCGCGTCCCCGGATCGCAGCGATGGCCTGGGATGTGCGGAACAGCGCGAGCGAAGCGCGGGGGCTGCCGCCGAGGGCGACGTCATCGTGTTTGCGGGTTTCGTGGACGATCGAGACGATGTAGTCGCGGACTTTCGCATCGACGTGCATCTGGGTGATTTCGTTTTGACAGTCGATGATGTCTTCTGCGCTGACGACCGGCTTGAGCGTGTCGATGGGGTGTTTTTCGCGGAGCAGTTCGAGCATCCGGAGTTCTTCGTCTTTCGAAGGGTAGCCCAGACTCAAGCGGACCAGAAACCGGTCGAGCTGGGCTTCGGGGAGCGGGAAGGTGCCCTCGTGATCGACGGGGTTTTGCGTGGCGATGACCAGAAACGGCTGTTCGAGTTCGTAGGTGGTTCCATCGACGGTCACGCGATGTTCGGCCATCGCTTCGAGGAGAGCGGCCTGCGTTCGGGGGGTGGTTCGGTTGATTTCGTCGGCGAGAAAGATCTGGGCGAAGATCGGACCCGGGCGGAATTCGAATTCCGCGTGTTTGGGATTGAAGATCGAGGCTCCGGTAATGTCGCTGGGCAACAGATCGGGCGTGCACTGGGCGCGTTTGAAGGTTCCGCCGATGCTTTGCGCGAGCGCGCGGGCAAGCATCGTTTTGGCGACTCCGGGGACGTCTTCGAGGAGGACGTGTCCTCGGGCGAAATAGGCGACGAGGACCTGGATCAGTTCCTGCCGCTTGCCGAGAATGACGTTTTCGATGTTGGCGATCAGCCGTTTGGCGACCTCGTTGACCTGTGCCATTCGCGATGCACTTTCCTGAAATTGAATGATGAAGGGGCCTCAGTCTAGCAGCCGGATCGGGCAAATTCGAGTTGTGTCCTTGAACCCGGTGAATCAGACTGCCACACTAGCGGCCTTTCAACGATTCTCATTCATCCAATACTTCACTCCGATTGAATATGAACACGACCCCCGCGGACGCCTATCGTGCCCGGTTGCGCGAACGGCAGCAGACGCTTCAAGCTCAAGATCGCCAGGATACGCGGCTGGCGACGTTTCGCGGGCTGGTGTTTCTGGGGTTTGTGGTTCTGCTGTGGCGGACGTATTCGGATCCCGGACTCGGCGAGGCAGTACTCCTTCCTCCGGTGCTGTTGTTCGTCGCGCTCGTCCTGCTGCACGCACGGTTGCGAGATCGCCGGGAGCAGGTCTCCCGCGCAGTCAGGCATTATCAGTTGGGCCTCGATCGGCTCAAGGGCCGGCTTGCGGAAGACGGTAAGGACGGAGCGCGCTATCTCGATGCCGATCATCCTTACGCGAACGATCTGGATCTGTTCGGAGCGAACTCGATTTTTCATCTGCTCAACCGATGTCGGACGCGATTGGGAGAAGACCGGCTCGCCGAATGGTTAAAAGGACCCGCCGAGCGGGATGAGATTCTCAAGCGGCAGGCGGCGATTGCGGAACTGCGCGATCAGCTCGACTTGCGCGAAGCGATGGACGTGATTCAGGCACCGATCAAGGAAACGGCCAATCAGAACGAGTTGACGCTGTGGCTCGGTCACGAGACGCAAGAGGTCTCGGGGCGAACGCTGCGGCTCGTCACGTTGTTGACGATCGTCGGCGTCGGTGCCTTGTTTTTTGAGATCCCGCTGCTGGGAGGCCGCTACACGCTGCCGCTGGCGGTGTTCGCCGTGCAGGTGGTTCTGCTGTTTTTGCATCGGACGCAACTGCACGCGGAGTTTGCCGCGACCGAACTGGCGCGGCACGGCTTGTCGGTGGCGATCGAAACGCTCCGCCTGATCGAGCGGACCCCGGTTCGTGCGGAACGCTTGCGGGGAATTCAGACGCGACTCGAAGTCGAAGGGAAGCCACCGTCGAAACAACTGACGCGGCTGCTGGGCCTGCTCAATCGTTTGAGCAATTGCATGATGAACCAGTTCTTCGCTCCGATTGCGATTCTGTTCGGACTGCACTTTCACATTCTCGCGCGAATCCATCGCTGGAAAGAGCGCGTGGGTCCGACGGTTCCGGACTGGCTCGTCTCGATCGGAGAATGGGAAGCGTTGCTGTCGCTGTCGGGACACGCGTACGAGTTTCCCGGCAACGAATTCCCCGAAGTGGTCGAGAGCGAGACGCTGTTCGATGCGAAGCAGCTCACGCATCCCATTCTGGCTCGCAGCAATTGCGTCGCGAACGACGTGAGACTGGCGCAGGACGAGAAACTTCTGCTCGTCAGCGGATCGAATATGTCGGGCAAGAGCACGCTGTTGCGGACGGTCGGCGTGAACGCCGTGCTGGCTCTGGCGGGAGGAGTGGTTCACGCGAAGTCGCTGCGGCTGTCGGTGTTTCAGATCGGGGCCGCGATGCGGGTGAGCGATTCGCTGCAGGACGGCAAGTCGCTGTTCTATGCGGTGGTCACGCGGCTCAAAGAGATCGTGGATCTCGCCGAGGGAGAGCGACCACTGTTGTATCTGATCGACGAAATCCTGCCCGGTACGAATTCGCACGACCGCAGGCTGGGGGCGGAAGGTGTGCTGCGGAATCTGATCGAACGAAATGCGGTCGGGCTGGTCACGACACACGATCTGGCTCTGACGAAGATCTCGGACAGTCTGGGAGGCCGCGCGGTCAACGTGCATTTCGAGGATCATCTCGAAGGCGGAAAGATGACGTTCGACTATCAGTTGCGGCCGGGTGTGGTGCAGAAGAGCAACGCACTGGAACTGATGAAGATGATCGGACTGAAGATCGGAAACGTGACTGAGACAGAGAGGAGTTAGAACGCAGGTACGACGGACTTCCAAGTCCGTCGATTGCGAACATTCCGACGGACTTGGAAGTCCATCGTACAGTGGAGCTGTGCCCGATTGCACTACTCCTCAGGAAGTTCGAGCAGCCTTCCTTGGATCGTCTCTGGCTCGACGGTGAGCTGGTCGATGACTTTGTCGACGCCCGGCTCCATTTTCATATACAGTTGGGCCAACTGCCGGTCTGCTTCCGATTTGACGGTTCCCGTCAGGGTCACGGTATTCGGTTCGGAAACGACGAACGCGACGGCGGCGAACATCGGTTTTTTCGAGGTGAGGTTGCGGATTTTTCGAGTGAGATTCAGATCGACGTTCCGCGAAGTAGGGCGGGGCATGTCGAACGCGAGCTTGAACGGAGGGCGATACCGGATCGCTCCGACGCCGGTTCCGGTCGTCGTCGGCAGGTTCTGATTGAACTGGTTGGGGTTTTGGCCCTGGTTGACGGGCTGGAAGTTCCTGTTTTGAGCCTGTCCGGCGTTCTGGGCGGCCTGGTTGGCACCTACGAATGTTTCGGTGTTGCCTTGACCGATGAAGCCGGTTCCCATCTGCTCGGTGAGCGTTCCGAATTCGATGGTCGTGCTTTCCGTGATCGAACCGAGTTGCGGCTGCGTTTGATTTCCTCCGCCTCCGCCCCCGCCGGTCGTTTGCTGGCCCTGATTCTGCTGCCCCTGGTTTTGATTCTGCCCCTGCCCCTGTCCTTGGACGGGAACGGAACTCAAGCAGATCGCAGCCGTTGCGGTACACAGAACGCGGAATCGAAAGAGGGAGATCGACATGAACGAACCTCGCGCGAGTCTAAGGAGATCGGTCTATTCTATCCGATACAACCCTTGTCGGCATAGAAGGATTCGACTCCTCTCCCGATTTTGACCAATCTCCCTGAAAAACTGCCGGATCGTTTTTCTCTCCCCTGCAAACCTTCTTTCAGGAGCCGGTCATAACGAATCTGCCTATCGTAAGGGGGAGAGTCGAAATTGCTGCCGGGTCTGTTCCGTAGCGAGTGAGTCGTCCTGTTCGTCCTCTCGGTCGATGATGGTGATCTCGGGTTTGAGGAGTGTGGGTGAACCGGCAGAGTTTCTGCTTTGATACGCCGGAACATTAGATACAGCCTCTGTTTGCGCGGACGAATCGATTCGGGGTTTGGCGGGAATCACCCCCAGAGTTCGGGCGATTGTTTCCTGTTTTGTTTCGAGATTCGAATCGTTGCGGAGTGCCGCTCGATCGGCCACTCGTGCTGCTTCCTCTTGTTTGAAAACACCCGGCAAAGCCGTGTTCGCGGTTTTCGAGTAGATCACTCGGGAGCCGTCATGCGGCGTAAACCGCAACTGAAGCGTGACGTTCACCTGCTCGGGATGCTTTCGCATGTAGGGGATGAACACATTGTATGTCGGTCCGAGCATCCCCTGTGCCAGAAAGGAGTTCCATTGCGCGGCGCTGAACTCGAATTGGTGAACCGGCTTATCCCAAGACTCGCGCGGTCCGTAATTGTCGAACTGGTAAACTTTCACATCGCCATTGACGACGACGGGTGAGTTCGTCCCGTGTGTGAAGAACATGATCTGCCCCTTCATTCCTCGCCTGGGAAGCCCTCGCAAATCGCGCCCTTCGGAAGGTTCCCATAGACAGACGACGTCGACGGCCGGATTCGCTGGTGAGGCCACTGCCTCCTGACTGCCGAACCACCTTTCCAGCGGGAGCGACGAACACCCCGTAGTGACGAGGAGCGTCAATCCGCAGACCAGACTCGGCAACAGCTTATGGAATCTCATATCAGGACTGTCTTTTGGCTGGAGTGTTTGTGGAGGGGGAAATCGCGTGACACGCTTCCCTCGACCTTTATTTTTTGAACGGCCAGAGTTTCGAGGCTGGATTCGCTGATTTGCGGGGTGCTGGAACTTCCGCGGCAGTCTGGCGGATCCCGGAATTCTGCGATCCGCCGTTCAATTGCAGATTGGGATAATACTCGGGATTCAGAATTGAACCGTCCGGCAGGATGATCGGACCTTGCTGTTCGAAAATCTGGGGTTCGGCCGGCACGCCCATGATCGGGCCGTGAATGGCATCGGCGTCGTCTTCGACGTAGCTCATCCGTTCGGCTTCCACCTGCTTGATGTATTCGGAGTCCGCGTCGTTCAGCACCACCCGCGGAGTGAGGAAGATCAGTAATTCGGATCGCGAGGAGGTCGTCGAGTCGAACCGGAACGCACGACCGAGCAGCGGGACATCCCCCAGCCACGGGACCTTGCGTTCGAGGGTGGTATCCGACTTGGTGATCATCCCCCCCATCACGATCGTGTGACCGTTGGAAATCGAGACCGTCGATTGCGCGCCCGATCGATCGATGATGGGAGAACTCACCACCGAACCGGTCGTGGCATCAATGAAAATGGGAACTTCCTCACCGGAGAGGGCGCTTTTTTCGGCAGTCGTTTCCATGACGATTGTCCCGTCGGGATTGATCCGAGGGCGAACGGTGAGGATGATTCCCGTATCTTCCTGGGTCACGTTCGGAGAGGTGGCGTTGTTATTGATGGTCACTCCTTGGACGATCGGTACCTGTTGTCCGACTTGAATGGTCGCCTGGACGTTATCCAGCGTGCGGATTTGCGGACGGCTCAGGACCTGTACGTTGCGGCGAGCTGCCAGAGCACGAATCAAAACGCTCACGCTTTCGGAGCTTGCCGACAAGACGAGTCCACCGAATCCGAGATCGCTGTTGGATCGCCCCATGCCGAGATTACTGATGCCTTGACCTCCAACATCGCTGGTACCGGGAACTGTCGTGTTGTTGCCGATACTGGGCGAGTTAAACATAAAGCCGGGGATCCCCATCGTGCTGCGATTGAACAGGATCGAGTCCTGCAGACCGAGTTCGATGCCGAATTCATCGGTATTCCCCAGATCGACTTCGACCAGCAGAGCCTGAATGATGACTTGCGGAGGAGCCTGGTCGAGCCTGGCGATCATCTCGACGATACTGTCGAAATAGCGATGTGTGGCGCTGATCATCAGACTGTTGGTAAAGGGTTCGGCCACGACGACGATTTCCCGTTCGAGCAACTCGATATTGCTGACCAGATCGGGCGTCGACAGAGCGAGTTGCCGCTGCGAATCGAGAAAGGAGTTGATGGTCCCCGCAAGAGTGGTCGCGTCCGTATTTTTGAGTCGGATGATCGCCGTCTTGCGTTCGCGGACGTTGTCCTGATCCAGCCGCAGCAGAACCGCTTCGACCAGTTTGAGCGCGTCGGCTCCTCCGACCGCGACGATGCTGTTGGTCCGGATATCGACAGTGAACCGCATTTGCACCAGCGAGTTGCTGATGTCGGTCGCGCCGGCCACTTGAATCCCCGAGCCTTGCGTCTGTGCGGTTGTTCCGAATGCACCGCCGCCTCCTGTGGGGGCTGCTGACGCGAACAGAGACGAAAGCAGTTCGGCGGCGCGTGTCGCGTCGCTGTTCTGGAGCGTGAAGACTTTAATCTCGGCGATCGACGACGGAAGCCGGTCGAGGTGATTGATCAAGGCTTCGAGCAGTCCCATGCTTTTCGCGGGGGCGGTGACGATCAGGCTGTTGATTCGCGGATCGGCGGTGATGCGAACGTCGGCCAGGATTCCCGAACGAATGAGTTCCTCGCGTCCGCCCTGCGTCGACAGAAACTCGAGCGCGACCGATTTGATCTCGCGGAGGGACTGGGCGGTGTCTCCCGTTCCCGCAGTACCGAATGCCTGGCCTCCCAGGCCCTGGGTGACGTTCTGTCCCGGCGGCAGCATCAACGCTTGCAGAGCCTGGTTGATCACGTCGGAGACTTCCTGCGCGACCGAGTTCTTCAGCTCGATCACTTTCATCTTATTGACGGTACCGGTGGCGTCGCGATCGATTTTGCGGATGAGCGCTGACGCTTCGTTCAAGTCGATCGGCCGCGCGCGGACGATGACCGAGTTGGTGCGGGGGTCGGAAAAGACGCTGATCGTGCCGCTCAAGCCGGTCCGATCCGCGAAAAAGTCGTTCAGTAAGAGTTCGGCTTGCGACGCGATGGCGGATTTCAGCGAAAAGACTTCGAAGACCGTTTCGGGATCGACCGGAATGTCGAGCGAATCGACCAGCGTGAGGACCGCTTCCATGTCCGCTTCGGGAGCGATCACCAGAATGGCGTTCGGCCGGACGACCGGAATGAACGTCACCTTGCGACGATTGTCCTGAGCGGTCGTGGCGCCCGGTTGACCGGTCACCGACGGCCGGCGCGAAGTCAAATCCTGATAGACCGTATCGAGCAGCGTGGAAAGTTGTGACGAGTCGACGTTCTGCAGCAGATGCATTCGGATGCTGGGTGTGGTTCCCACAGCCATCTTTTCGATTTCTTTGATGACCGCCATGACCGCATCGACGTCTTTTTTGTTGCCCGTCAGGATCAGCACGCCCAGTTCGGGCATGGCCTGGATGGTGACGGAGCCCCGCATTTCGTTGGAAATTGCCGGTGATTCGAAAGCCCCGGGTAGCGTTCCGTCCGGTGCGACCGGTCCGATCTGGACTTGCGTTGTTGCTTCATCCTGTTGATGCAGCGCCAGCAGCTTGTTCATCGACGGGCCGAGTTCGTCCGCGAGTCGTTTTACATCGTGCGTCGAGGGGACGATTTGAATCTTTTCCTGCTTGGATTGAATCGCCCGATCCAGGATTCCGACCGATTTCACAAGATTCTCCGCGACGCCTTGCGTTGCTTCGATGATCAATTGATTTTCATCCGCATCGATTCCGACGGCGAACGTCACCGGGGGTGTTCCCGGCCGCCCCGTGAATTGATTGACTTGGAAGGCCGGATGCCCTCCCGGTCCGGACTCGATCAACCGGGAGTTTTTCCCGAAACTTTCGTGCAGATATCTCGCCACTTCCACGACCGAAGTTTCCGGTTGGACATTCCGTCTTACGACCGGTTGCGATTCTCGGGATACATCAGGCGCGGCAATGTCGTGCGCGGTTTGTCGGATCGGCGATGCGGCCGCTTCGGGACGGTAAGTTCCCTCTGCGGTCGTCACGCGATCGGGAGTATCGGCGACAGTGACCTCGGTAAACCGGCGAACCGGTTGACGGGGAGGATCGATCGTCGTGATCTGCTGGTCCCCCACACGTTGGACTCCGGCCGTACGCGGTGCGACCGTGGAACGTTCGTAACGGGTCCGCACGCTCGCCAGATTCAAAACGATCAGATAGTCTCCCTGCTCGAGGATGCGAAATCCCCGGCGTTCGAGTTCCTGATTGAGAATCTGAACGGTTTCTCGAGTCGAATGCGGCACGAAATCGCGGCGGGTGAATTGCCCCGGCGGGATTTCCGACATGATCAACTGCTTGCCCGAGTCTTTCGACACATCATTGAGGACTTTCTCCCACGCGGCGTTGAGGTATGTCAGACGATGCGTACTGACCGGCGGTGCGTCTTCCGTCCGGTGAATAGCTCGCCGGGTTCCGTTCGCAGGCTCAACAGGACCGTCGAACGGACCTGCGTCGAGGAGTCCACTACTCATCGTCGCCAGGAGCGCCGAAAAGCCTGCGATCTTTCCTCGAAGCGATGTTTTGTTCGTTGTGAGAATCACGGAAAACCTTTCCCGTCAATCAGTTACGGTGTTATCGACCCCTCCGTCGGACCATGCGCGGCAAAACCGGCATAATCCGACTTATTGGAATTATCGGAAAAGTTTGACATTCAGATGAACTCAATGGGGGTCAATCGAGAAATTCAGCGAGAAACCCGCCGTGCGGATAGGGAGTAACATTCAATGTACGACGGGACCATTGTCCCGTCGAAAAGCCAGGCCCGTCGATTCCTGCGTTTCGGGCGTTAAGCGATTCACGATTTAAGAAATCGAATCCGGCTGAGGAAATCGGAGATTTGATCTGTTATAAAACAGAACTCTCGCTCTGCTTTGAGAGCGGGTTCGAAACTCGCCTCCGAACAACATTGATTTCACAAACAACGAACGATCTTTCAGAGGAGTTCGCAACATGTCTTTCCGTTTTCTGGTTCTCTCAGCCGTACTCAGTTCGATCTCAGTCGGTGTACAGGCCGCCGACTCTCCGAACATCGTGATGATCATCTCCGACGATCAGGCCTGGTCCGATTACGGGTTCATGGGACACGAACAGATTCAAACGCCGCATCTCGACAAATTCTCCCGCGAATCGCTCACCTTCACGCGGGGGTACGTTCCGGACAGTCTGTGCCGTCCTTCCCTGGCGACGCTGATCACGGGACTTTATCCGCACCAGCACGGAATCGTCGGCAACGATCCCCCTCCGCCGGACGACCTGAAGAATGCTCCCAAAGGACAACAATTTCGGGATCCCCGCTATCTGCAGCAGCGGATCGATTACATCAAGCACATCGACGACGATCCCTGTCTTCCGGAACTTCTCAAGGCGAAAGGTTACGTCAGTCACCAGTCGGGGAAATGGTGGGAAGGGCATTTCACGCGCGGTGGATTCACGCACGGCATGACGCACGGAGACCGCACGAAGGGGGGACGTCACGGCGACGACGGGCTGACCATCGGGCGGCAGGGAATGAAACCGGTGTTCGACTTCATCGATGACGCCACCGACGCCGACAAGCCGTTTTTTGTGTATTACGCGCCGTTTCTGCCGCATACTCCCCACAATCCTCCGCAGCGGCTTCTCGACAAATACAAGGACAAAACACCGCACCTCCCGATCGCCAAATACTGGGCGATGTGTGAATGGTTCGACGAGACCTGCGGAGAATTACTCGGTTACCTCGACCAGAAGAAGATCGCCGACAACACGATCGTGGTCTACGTGACCGACAACGGCTGGATCAATCTCGAGGACCAATCGGCTTATGCTCCCCGTTCGAAGCGATCTCAGTACGACGGCGGGACCCGCACGCCGATCATGATTCGCTGGCCGGGGAAGGTGAAGCCGCGGCTCGACACCGAGCAACTGGCGAGTTCGATTGACCTCGTCCCGACGCTGCTCAAGGCGGTGGGGCTCAAACCGACCGACGACATGCAGGGGATCGATCTGCTTGATGCCAAGGCCGTCGCCGATCGGAAAGCCATCTTTGGAGAAATTCTCGAACACGACATTCAGCACATGACCGACCCGGTCGCCAGTTTGCGCTATCGCTGGGTGATCGACGGCGACTGGAAATTGATCGTGCCGCATCCGGGACGAGTCCCCGGCGAAACGCCCGAACTGTTCGACATCCGGAACGATCCCTTCGAAACAAAAAATCTCGCGAAGCAGAAACCGGACCTCGTCGAGACGCTGACGGAGAAAATCGATCAGTGGTGGCCCGTCACGATGAAAACCTCGGCGGTCGGTGCCGATGACGGTCTCAGTGAAAGCGACGCCACTCCGCATTGGATCTGGTCGACCGACAAACCGCAGGACGGGCAGATCGTTCACTTCCGCAAGGAGTTTCGGCCGGCGGGCCGAATCTCTTCGGCGCTGCTCTACACCACGGGGGACGATGAACTCCGCGTCTTTCTGAATGGAAAACTGGTGGTTGAGAGTGCGGGGTGGGATCAGGTGGTTCACGTGGATGTCGCCGACAAACTCGTGCGCGGGAAAAATGTGTTTGCGATCCGCGGCAAGAATGGGAAAAGCGCTGCCGGGGTGATGCTCAAGCTGATTCTCGACGCCGACCGGCAAGGCAAAAGCACGGTTGTGACCGACGATTCGTGGCTGGTTTCCGAAGAGAATCCTCCGCCCGCCTGGAAGAATGCCAATTTCGAGGCGAAAGATTGGGGGCAGGCGATTTCGGTGGCGAAACTCGGCGGCGCACCCTGGACGACGGTCAACGAAACGCTGCTCGTCAGCCTCGTCAAGCTGAAAGAACCGACGGCCACTCCGATCGAAAATATCGTGTTGCCCAAAGGCTTCGAAGTTGAGTTGCTTTATACGGTGCCCCAGGAGGAACAAGGCTCGTGGGTCAATCTGTGCACCGATCCGAAAGGGCGGCTGATTGTGTCGGATCAGTACGGCAAACTGTATCGAGTGACGCTGCCGCATCTGTCGGACAAGGTCGATGAGTTAACCATCGAACCGATCAATGTCGACATCGGTGAAGCTCAGGGATTGCTCTGGGCGTTCGAAAGTCTCTACGTCATGGTCAACAAGGGACAGAAATATCAGAGCGGTCTGTATCGCGTCACCGACACCGATGGAGACGACAATCTCGATACGGTTGTCATGCTGCGCGAACTTGACGGAGGAGGCGAGCACGGTCCGCATGCGATTTTGAAAACTCCCGACGGCAAGGGGCTGTACGTAGTCTGCGGGAACAACACCAAGATCACGAATTTCAATTCGAGCCGCGTTCCGCCGATCTGGAATGAAGATCTGCTGCTGCCGCGAGTGCTGGGCCGATTCATGGTGGGAGTTCCCGCTCCGGGGGGCTGGATCGCGAAGATCGATCCTGAAGGAAAAGACTGGGAACTGATCGCGACCGGCTTCCGCAATCAGTACGACGCGGCGCTCAATCAGCACGGGGACCTGTTCACGTTCGACGCCGACATGGAATGGGATTTGAATACTCCGTGGTATCGTCCGACTCGTATCTGCGAAGCGGTCAGCGGGGCCGAGTTCGGTTGGCGAAGCAGCGCCGGAAAATGGCCCGCTTACTACGGAGACAGCGTTCCGCCCACGATCGACATCGGTCCCGGTTCGCCGACCGGCGTCACCTTCGGATACGGGGCGAAGTTCCCCGCGAAGTACCAGCACGCCTATTTCGCCAGCGACTGGAGCTACGGCATCATGTACGCCGTGCATCTGGAGCCCAAGGGATCGAGTTACACTGGCACCGCCGAAAAATTCATGTTCGGTTCGCCGCTGCCGTTGACCGATGTCGTGATTCACCCCATGGACGGGGCGATGTACTTCGCGATCGGCGGACGCCGGGTGCAATCGGGTTTGTATCGCGTGACGTACACCGGGGAAGAATCGACCACGACCATCAAAGAGAATCTGCCCGAGACGAACCGGATTCTCCAGACCGAGCGGGATGTGCTCGAAGGGTTTCACGGACATCAGGAACCTGGAGCGATCGAAACGGCGTGGCCCTATCTGGGACACAAGGATCGCTTTCTGCGCTATGCGGCGCGCGTCGCGATCGAGTGGCAGGATGTCGCTCAATGGCAAGAGAAAGCGTTGAGGGAGACCAACCCACAGGCTTCGCTGATGGCACT
>DATKCB010000403.1:0-11847 GCA_035513495.1 Planctomycetaceae bacterium
GATGGCCAACCGCCATCGCAACGGTCGCCGGACTGGCGTGTCTGGCGAGTTTGCAACACAGCTCGATCCTGCCGGCGCGGTTGATCTATTCCGGATTTGCGAAATCAGAACATCGAAGCGGAACCGATTGGGAGCTGTTGCCGTATCTCGATGAGGGACGGCCGGTCTCGGTGACACACAGTGCTGCGGGAACCTGGGTCGGAATCGACTACCGGGGACTCGAAACATTCTTTCATCTGAACGGGGTTCCTGCGGGCTATGTGAGCCACGACAATCGGGTGATGCCGGATTCTCCGGTCGATCTGATGATCGCGACCTTGCCCGTGGTCATGCACGAAGCTCCGCAGACCGTCTGTTTTCTCGGATGGGGGACGGGGATCCCCGTCGCGACCGCGCTCGATTTTCCGCTGCAACAAATCGATTGCTTCGAGCGTGACGCGATACTGCCCGGGCTGACGTTTTCCGCCGACTCTTCCCTTCGATACGGACTGAATCCGCTTCAGGACGATCGCGTTCGACTGAGATCGATTCCCCCCGAGATCGCGGTCCGCGCGATTCAGAATCATTACGACGTGATCATCTCCCAGCCGGTCCGGTCCGAAGAGATACTTTCCGTCGCGGAATTCACGCGAGAATACTACCAGGCGTGTGCCGAGCGACTGAACGTGGACGGTTTGTTCTGCCAGCGGTTTCAACATCTCGACCACGGCCCCGACGCTTCGCTCGATGTCATTCAAACTTTGAAATCGGTGTTCCCTCATGTGGCGATGGTCGATACGTCTCCCGGAGAAACGCTGCTGATGGCCAGTCGCGTGCGCGATCTGGACACCACGGAGTTTCTGGTCGAACGATTGCAGCGGCAGCATGTGCGGCGCATTCTCGCCCGTTGCGGCTGGGACTGGGCACACGTCTTGAAGCTCCCTTCGATCAGCTCGAAATCGCTGGATCGATTGTCGGCCGACGCCGGCGGTTTGCCCAATTCGATTCTGAATCACTCCGTCGCGGTGACGCATCCTTCCGACGCGATGCGCTGGTCGAATAAATGGGAAGAAAAAATCGAGCGTTTTTCTCCGTTCAAACAGCGCTACGTCGATCTGGCGGGCGAGCCGGGGAAGCAGGCCGACGTTGCGCGCAGAATGGAGGAGCTTGGTTCTCAGCGCTACGTGATGTCGAAGGTTTCCGACAAACCCTGGGCGTATCGCGCCTCGATCAAAGAGTTGTTGCAGACCAAGCCGCGCTCGATTCTGATTCAGACCAAGGGTGAGAAGCCGCACAACGAGATGCATCCGGTCGATCAGCATCGGGTCGATTATCTGAAAGCGCTCTCGCTCGCATATCGCGAGAAGGCCCCCTCCGCTGAAAGAATTCATGCGCTGACCAGCTTCGTCGAACCGTACGATCCCCTGATCAGCTACTTTCTGCATTACGAAGCGGCCGAGTTGTATTCTCGAAATCCGGAACTCGATCCGCGCGTCGAATATCTGCACCTGCTCAACACGATCTACTTCGCCGACATGCAGGACCGCTCGATTCACAACGTGATTCGGGCAATCGAACTCGTTCACGAGCATCCGGAAATCATCGAGTCCGATCGGACGCGTTTCGACCAATTGAACGGACTCGTCCAGACATTGACGAATCGCTGGCATTTGAGACGGGGGGAGACCCCCGACTCGACGGACCAGGGTTTAACCGACGTCGACGAGAGCCTCGAAGCGGCTGACGCCGCACTGGACGATTTGCGAACGCTCGCCGAGACCAGCGGTTACGGAACTGAAGCGTGGTCGAAGCGGGAGCGTATTCTCGAACAGAGACTGGTGCGCCCGTTACGCGGTTATCGAGGCAAGCTGATTCCCTACCACGAAAAGAGTCTCCGGCAGAAAACCAGGACGAGCGAAAAAACACCGCAACTCTCCGAAATCGACGAACCTGCCGAGATCACAACACAGCCGATCGAATAACCGGATGTGTGTGTTCGTTACGCAGGGACGATCACTGTGCGTTCCATTCCGCGATCATCGCCGCGATGCGCTCGGGATTGAAATTATCCGGCACATCCTCATCCTGATTGGCCATCAGATCCTCGACGGTCAGAGGTTTGGAATGGACTCCTTGTTTCGGGATCTCGGCGCGCGCCGTCCAGGCAATCGCATTGAGAACCAGTTTGCGCATCTCGTTGTGGCCCCAGTTCCAATGGAAGTGACCGCCCGAAATTCCGAACCCGCGGCCGCCATCGGGACGCTCGCGAGCCCAGGCGGTGTGCTGGGGAACTCCGTTGGCGATCGCCTCACGGACGAACGGATTCCCGCTGTGAGGTCCGTCGGGGCGGGAGAGCGTCGACTGGGGGGGCAGATCGGTCAGGATCGGCGTCACGCCTTCCATCTGCTCCCGGAATCGCATGTGATAGTACCATTCGTCGTTGATCGAGAAGGGCTTCACTCCGTTCGTGATCGGATGCAGGGGAAGCTGATCGTACTCAGCGATCCAGTGCGGATTGACCGACCAGTTCGCTTCGAAATAGCCCCCCGTCCACTCGAGGAAGGCCTCCCCCGATTTTCCCGCAGGGACTTCGACCCCGTAATGAATGCAGACGATCCCGGTTCCGGCGGCGGTCAGCTTGTTGAGTTCGTCGATGTGCGCATTGAACGGATGCCCGCCGCCACCGTCGGAGTAAATCACGATCGCCGCGGCTCCGTCGAGCACGCTCGCATCTTCCGGCCAGCCTTCGGTCACAACTTGTGCTGCGATGGGAAGACCACTCTCGTTGAGCGCGTCGGCCAGCAACATGCACCCGGCTTTGTGCTCGTGAGCCCCGTAGCCGTGACTCCTTTTACCCGCGATCAGGACGACTTTTTTTTTACCCGAGTCGTCGGATTTCTGTGAGGTTTCGGCCTTTTTCAATTCCTTGATCTGAATGTCCTTGAACTGCACGATCATCGGCGGACCCGCATGCAACTGCAGCGCGATGACGCCGTCCTTGCGGCGTTGTTCTTTGTCTTCGTCGGTGCATTCGGCTGTTTTCACACCGTTGATCTTATGGACGAAGTGAAACCCCTTAGCGACGATGTGGTAATCGTTCCAGTCTTCTTTCTTGATCGACTTCTGGATTTCCGCCGAGTCGCCGAATTGTTCGGCGACTTTGGGTTTGTGGTCATCACCAATGACAGTTTTCTGACCCCGGTCCGCGAGAATTCCTCGGAATCGTTCTCCGTACAGGATTCCCGAATACCGGTCTCCCGCTTCGAAGTCGGCCTGATAACCGCCGACCACCCAATTTTCTTGATCGACGACGAAGCTGCGGTACTGAATCCCGCTGTTGCCCGCGATGATTTTGTATTTGCATCTCAGTTCGAAGTCGCCCGGCGTGCCCCCTTTCCAGATGATGAATGTGTTTCCTTTGGTCGGATTTTCGGCGGTCGTCTGGCCGGTGATCGCGCCGTCTTTCACGCTCCAGAATTTTGGATTACCGTCCCAGTTATCGAGCGTTTTACCGTCGAAAATCGAAACCCAGCCGTCATCGGCCGCAGCCGTCAAAGCGGAGAGTGTCAGCACACACAGCGCGAACAGTCCGCGAGTGAAAAGTTTCATCGAGCGATCTCCAAAGATTGAGTGGGGATGATGCGAACTATTTCTGGTCCGTTGCTCCGAACGGCTCTCTTTCCGATATTCTGCGGTAAACCGGTGAAACATTTCAACCGGCGAATCGAGAAATTACCGGTCTCGCCCGATTTGACCTATGTTTCACGATCGAAACTTGAGCGGCGCGAGGCTGCGATTTCTGCGTTCCTCCTGGATTCGCTCGCGAGCTTCGGAAATCTGACCCAGGAATTTGACGATTTGCGAGGACGTACAATCGAGCTGCTGCGCCGCCGCCGCGAGGTCGAAATCCGCACTCGACAGAACTCCCCACAATTCCGCCAGCAATGCCGGAGCGTCCTCGTGTTCGGGATTACAGACGAGCTTCTGATTCTGACAGCGTTTCCGCCACAGATCCGACGGGGACAAGCTCGCTGCATTCTTGACAGAGATTCTGGTTGCCAAGCGGATCCGCAAACGAAACAGAGCTTTTTTCCGATTGTCCTTCTGCGAGCGTGTCTCGGTCGCGGCGGCTTCGATTCCGGAGGGAAGATGCTCGATTCGAACGGCTGTCTCGACCTTGTTGCGGTGTTGCCCTCCCGGTCCGGACGCCCGGCCGAATCGGATTTTGCATGATTTCATCAACTCGTCTTCCGCGATTCGAGCGGGATGATCGTTCAGCAGGTAGGTTGGTTCGGCGGGCGCAGACATGGTGATTCAGCTTTTCGACAAGATTCGCCAACGGCTGAAACCTCAGCCCAGGGTCGTTACAATCAACTACAGTCTCCAAAATCGTGGCTGAATTCGCGAGAATTCAGCGGAAGCTGGCGCGTTCGTCCGGATGTTCACGAATCCGCCTCCGTCAGCGCGCCCATTTTTGGAACTGCTGATCATATCAAGCGGGCTACGAATTCTGTTAAATTAAAGAGACGGCTTCTTCCTGAATTCGATCCAAGGCAGGCAGTGATGAGATTGCTCGCGATTCGAGGTGTACTGATTGGACTCTGCCTGACGCTCCCCATCGGTTGCGGTGATCGCACCGGAACCCCTGCCAACAATCGTGCCGCTGCCGAACTGGTGATCCGGAAGGGAGGCTCGGTTCGAGTCGAGGGAGTCAGCTATCCGATCGATCGACTCGCCCAGTTACCCGCGGGTGATCTGGTGCTGAAAAGCGTCGATCTGGCCGAGAAGAAATTTACCGACGAAGACCTGCAGGCGCTGACCGATCTGAAAGCCCTCGAAAAGCTCAATCTGTATGGAACCGGGGTCACCGACAAAGGGATCGATCTGTTACTTCCGCTCGACGCGCTGACCGAACTCGAGCTTTCGTACACGCTCCTCACCGACGACGGATTTCAGAAACTGAAGGAACTCAAGTCGCTGCAGAAGCTGACCCTGCATGGAACCAAAATCTCCGATGACTCGGTCAAGTCGTTTCAGTTGCGGAGTTCGGGCGTCAAAATCTATCGTTGACGAATCAATCCGCGCGCGCTGTTTCCTGTTCGGGTTTGCGCAGATGTTGAACCCATGCGGGAGGAATGTTGACGAACACCCAGCTTTTCTTGAACTGATGCTGATTCAGAAACGGGGCGACAGCTTCATCGAGTTGCTTCATGCGGATTCGCTCCGCTGACTTACCGATCCGCTTGCGAAACGAGCGGACGTACATGTACTCGAAGTACGAGAGCGTGCCTCCCGGCGAGAGCAATCGAAAATACGATTCGAACATTTCCCGGACCAGTTCGGGAGAGAAGTTTGAATGCGGCAACCCGGAAATGATGACATCGTACGGTTTCGCCGACTCGAATTCCTGCAGCGGGCATCTGTGAACCTGGGAGATTCCGGCGTGCTTGCGATAGGCGGGATCGTCTTCGAACCGCCGTTTGAGTCCGTCGGCAAACAGTTCGTTGATTTCGACGAGATCGAAACGATCTTCGGGCCGCAGCAGGCGGACGATCTTATGGGTGACCGCTCCCGTGCCCGGTCCGACTTCGAGAATTCGGCGCGGACCGGTCCGTTTTTTCATCGGTCCGGTCATTGCGGAGGCGAGAAAACGGCTGCTCGGCGCGATCGCCCCGGTCGTTTCGAACCGGTTTCGAAACTGCGAGAAGAAGGTGAGCTGGTCCCGGAAAAATCGTTTCATAAATGACCGTCGAATCTGAAACCGAGTCAAAAGAGGGTCAGAGCCGCGCACGAAGTCCGACGTTTCAGGCGGGTTTCAGGATCTGTAAAACGGTCGAAATCACGAAGTCCCTGACTTTCGGACGATAATCCCGCATGTGTTCGCACACAAGATGCGCCTCGAGATGCTGCACCGATTCCCACTTCTCGACCACGACGACCCGGTCAGGCTCGATCTCCTGGGCGTCGATGGGAGTCAGCGCATCGATCGCGGGTCCGTATTCCAGGCAGCCCTCTTCCTTGAGTACGAGGGGCACGATTTTGTGAAACTCTTCCAGGAACGGTTCACGCGTTCCTGGACGAAGATAAATTTGTGCAATCACGTGAATCATAAGACTTCCCTTCATCGCGAAGTGGAGGAGAAACGGGCCTTGAACCGAGCGTGGAGTTTCTGCCGGTCTGTCGTCGAAAGTACCGAAATTCTCTCAAATTCGAGGCAGAGATTCGCATCGACGCGAAAGGTTCGAATGTGGAAAGTTCCGGTTTTCGGCGGCTGAAGTTTGAATTCGGTCGGATCTGAGGCTGACGAACTGGATGCCTTTTTACTAGAATCTGACTTGGAAAGCGAATCGCCAAACGGAGTTCGAGGCGGATTTCAGCTTTTCCCAGTCGAATGGTTCGGATCTGTCTTAACTTGCGAGGGAGTGCTTCGGATGGTTTTCGTTTTTCGTGTGGTTCTGATCGCTGCAATCGTCTTTGCGGGAATCCCGTCGGTCCAGGCTCAGGGAGTCACACCCGAACTGGCGCTCAGCTTCAAACCGATTCAGAGTCTGGTCGAGTACGATATCCCGACGAAAGAAGAAATCCCGCAGTGTAAGATAGAGGTGATCAAGGGGCCGGGAGGATCCGGCTGGGTCGTGTACGCTCCGAACGGACTCACGCTCCGCCGCTTCATGGATACGAACAACGACAACACCGTCGATCAATGGAGCTATTACCGAACCGGCATCGAAGTGTATCGGGACAACGACACGAACTTCAATAAGAAAGTCGATCAGTCCCGCTGGCTGAATACCGGCGGAACCCGCTGGGGAATCGATTCCAATGAAGACGGAAAAATCGACTCCTGGAAACAAATCTCCGTCGAAGAAGTTGCCGAACTGGTCTTTCACGCCTACGTCCAACGAGACGCGGCGCTGATGGAAACGCTGATGATCAACGAGGCCGATTTGAAAGCCCTCGGCTTTCAAACGGCCATCGCCGAACAGATTCGAGTATCGGTCGCGAATGTGCCCGGTCAGATGCAAAAGGAACTTGCGGGGAAGGGGCCGCTCGGCCCCGACACCAAATGGATCCGCTTCGATGCGGCGTCTCCGGGAGTCATTCCCGCCGATGCGGGCAAAGCGCGGAGCGATCTGAGCGTCTACGAGAACGCCCGCGCGTTGATCGAAAATAAGGGTTCGGTCGATCTGCTGCAGATCGGCGAGCTGGTCCGCGTCGGAGACGCCTGGAAGCTGACGCAGTTGCCGCGCGCGGTGGGTCGCGACTCGGGTCCGATTGAGTTCGGGGGAATCCTCCTCCAGCCCGAATCGCAATCCACACCGGGTGAGATGGTCGCACCGGTGGCGAGTTCCGAAGAATCCCGCAAATTGCTCGATCAGCTTCAGAAACTCGATGAGAACAGCCCGAATCTGTCCGCCGGAGCGGACGCGCTCGGACGCTACAACAAACAGCGCGCCGATCTGCTGCAGCAACTCGTCGCGCTCGCCAAGACGGATGAAGAGCGAGAGGTCTGGATCAAACAACTGGTCGATGGAATCGCGGCCGCCATTCAGACCGGTGCCTACCCCGACGGTTTGCCGCGACTCGAACTAATGGAGGCTTCCGTTCGCAAGGACGATCCGAAGTCCGAACTGTTTGCGTACGTGATGTATCGCCGCATGTCCGCCGAGTACAGCCGCAAAGCGATGACGACGCCTTCAGAAAAACAGGGAGAAGTCCAAACCTGGTGGGTCGAATCGCTGGAATCGTTCGTGAAGAATTTCCCGAAGTCGCCCGAAGCTCCCGAAGCGGCGTTTCAGATCGCCAGTTCGCTCGAGATCTCGGGGAAGACCGAGGAAGCGAAAAAATGGTATTCGAGCATCGCCAGTACGTATTCCGCCACGCTGTACGCGCAAAAAGCTCAAGGTTGCCTGCGGCGGATGGACATCGAGGGAAAGGTCTTCGAACTCAAAGGCAAAACGCTCGACGGCCGTTCGCTCGATCTTTCGGCGTATCGGGGAAAGGTCGTGCTGGTCGCATACTGGGCGACCTGGTGCGAGCCGTGTCTGGCGGAACTTCCTCAACTGCAGGCACTCTCTCAGCAGTACCGCGCCCAGGGATTTGAAATCGTCGGAGTGAATCTGGACCTGTCTGACAACGAACTCGACAAGTTCGTACGCGACCGGAAAATGACCTGGCCGCACATTCGGGAAGATGGAGGACTCGACAGTCCTCCCGCGGTCGAACTCGGGATCCTGATGCCTCCCTCCATGTTCCTGCTCGACAAACAGGGCAAAGTGATCTCCAGCCACGCGACCATCGAGGTACTCAAGGACCAGATTCCCAAGTACCTCAAGTGACGATCAGCGTCTTGCGCAACCTGGCCCTCAACCCGATCGACTGAATTGCCCCAGCCGCTCGGGAGTGCTACGGTTTGCGGCTGATGAGGCACTGAACTCAATCGCTCCTGACCGAAAGTCTGTCTGCGTGGATCATTTCGAATTTGAACTCGTCGCGACTGACGAATCGACCGCCGCACGCGCGGGAGTCTGGAAGACTCCACATGGAAGAGTCCAAACCCCCGCGTTCATGCCGGTCGGAACGCTGGCGACGGTCAAAGGGCTGTTACCGGAGCAACTGAAACAGGTCGGAGTGCAGAAGCTGCTCGCGAATACCTATCATCTGGCGCTGCGTCCGGGTCCCGAGATCGTCGAGGAGCAGGGGGGACTGCACCGCTTCATGAACTGGGACCGCCCGATTCTGACCGACAGCGGCGGGTTTCAGGTCTTTTCGCTGGCCAGTCTGACCAAACTCACCAACGAGCAGGTTGTGTTCAAGTCTCACATCGACGGGAGTCCGTTCGAGTTGTCTCCCGAGAAAGCCGTCCGCATTCAGGAACAACTGGGGGCCGACTGCATCATGTGCCTGGATGAATGCCCCCCGCACGACGTCGGGACCGATCGGATGCGCGAAGCGGTCGATCGGACGACCCTGTGGGCGAAACGCTGCCGCGAAGCTCAACGGCGAACCGATCAGGCCCTGTTCGGCATCGTGCAGGGGGGAACGGACCGCAAGCTTCGCGAGCGTTCGCTCGACGGACTGTTGCCGATCGACTTCCCGGGATACGCCGTCGGAGGACTTTCGGTCGGTGAATCGCCCGAACAGATGTACGAGACGCTCGAATGGACCGTTCTCCCGCTGCCGGAAGATCGTCCCCGTTACCTGATGGGGGTGGGGACTCCCCGCGATCTGCTGGAGGCCGTTTCGAGAGGAATCGATCTGTTCGACTGCGTGATGCCGACGCGGAACGGCCGAAACGCGATGGCGTTCACGAGCAGCGGACCAGTCAAAATGCGGAATCTGGTTCATGCCCGCGATTCGTCACCGCTGGATGCAGAGTGCGCCTGTCCGGTCTGCCGGTCGTTCAGCCGGGCATATCTGCGGCATCTGTTCGTGACCCGGGAGATGCTCGGGCCGATTCTTCTGTCGTGGCACAACATTGCGTTTTATCAGCAGTTAATGCGGGATTTGCGCGAGGCGGTGATTGAACGCAAGGTCCGGGAGTTTGTGGCCGTTCGGCTTGCCCGTTGGGAGGGTTCTGTCTAAGATGCGGCTTGTTTTATCGAATATTCTGGGGAAATTGAGCCTGTTTTGACCGGGATCTCGCGCTTTATCGCCGCTTGAGGTCCGAGTTGTGAATTGTGTCTTGAGAGAAAGAATTTCATGTTTCAGTGGATTTCCGTCCTGACGATGCTCGCCGAGGATGCTCCGGAAGAGGTGAAACAACCTGCGGGCAACCCGTTGGGAGGGATGCTGATCCCGATGGTGATGATCGGGGTCCTCTGGTATTTCCTGCTGTTGCGTCCTCAACTCAACGAACGCAGACAGCGCCAGAATCTGGTCGAATCGCTCAAGAAAAACGACAAGGTCATTTCCATCGGAGGGATCATCGGGACGGTTACGAATCTCTCTGCCGACGGAAAAGAAGTCACGCTTCGCATCGACGACAACGCCAAAATCAGAATGCTTCGCAGCAGCATCCAGACCGTCATTACGGACGAGGGGAAACCCGCGACCGACTCCTGAGACACTTACTCCTCACAGTACCGCCGACACGCTGGACGTCTGACGGAACGCAACTCAATTTCAGTAAGGACACCGCTCGATGTTGGAACTTGGTTCTTCCACACTGGCTTCCCTTTCTCCCTGGATTCTGCTCGCGGCCCCCGCAGCTCCGGCTTCGGCCAACCTCGGCATGAAACTGCTGTTTATCGTCGTGCTGATCGTCATCGGAATCGTTCTGGGAATCGGACTTTCCGCCGCTCTCAAAATGCGGGAATACTCCGGGCGGCTCTCGGGAATTCTGGTTGCCGCCCTCATCGGACTGAGCCCGTTTGTGTGGCGATATTTGAATCCGCCACCCGATGTCAAATCGTATTCGTTCTGGCAGGCCGTGATCGACTCGATCCCTCAGGGAATCGACCTCGCCGGGGGGACGAATATGGTCTTTCAGGTCTACACCGACGACCCGGAAAACAAACCGATCACCAACGAAGTGATGGACCAGATGATCGGTGCGGTCATACGTCGCGTGAATCCTTCCGGGGCGGAAGAAGTGGTCGTCCGCAAGGTCGGAGCTGACCGGATCGAAGTGATCATCCCGGGTGCCGACCGCGAACTCGTGGAGTCGAAGAAAGCACTCATCTCGAGACTGGGAAGTCTCGAGTTCGGGATCCTCGCCAATCAACGAGATCACCGGGATATCATCGAGGCCGCATTGCGGCTCCCCAAGAATCAGGATCTGTATCGCGTCGGAACCCAGATCAGAGCGGCTTGGCGCGATCCTGGAACCACCAAGAACGAGCAGGATGATCCGGAATTCAAAAAAATCAGTGAGGACGACGGTGTCGCGACGCGCGAAGTCACACGCAATAAGAAAACTTACAACCAATTTCTCGTGCTCGTCGATCCGATCGATCGACGGATCACCGGCGAGAACCTCTCGGGAGTCTCGGCGACCAGGGACGAATACGGTGCTCCCGCCGTCAGTTTCCGGCTGGATGCAACCGGCGCACGAAATATGCGACAACTTTCCGGCGCCAATCTTCCCGGCCAGGATGACTTCAAACGGCACTTGGCGATTTTGCTCGACGAGACGGTCCATCAAGCGCCCGTCATCAACGAAGCCCTGTCCAGCAACATTCAGATTTCGGGGATGCGGGACAGCAGGGAAGTTCGCGAACTGGTGAGCGTACTGAATTCCGGTGCGCTGAAGGTGCCGATCAAACCGGATCCGATCAGCGAGTCTTCGATCAGTCCGCTGCTGGGAGAAGATGTCCGCAACAAGGGTTTGTTATCGATTCAAGTCGCGGCGCTCGTCGTCGTCCTGTTTATGCTGGTTTATTACCTCCGCGCGGGGGTGATTGCCGATTTGTGTCTGATATTGAACCTGATCCTCGTCCTGGGGGCGATGGCGATTTTTCAGGCGACCTTTACCCTGCCGGGGCTGGCCGGACTCGTCCTGACGATCGGAATGGCGGTCGATGCCAACGTGCTGATTTTCGAGCGGATGCGCGAAGAAAAAACGCGCGGCGCGAGTCAGCGGATGGCGATTCAGAACGGCTTCAGCAAGGCCTTATCCACGATCGTCGACGCCAACGTGACAACGCTGATTACGGCCGTGATTCTGTACGTGATCGGCTCGGACGCCGTCCGGGGATTCGCCGTCGCGTTGTTTATCGGAATCGTGATGAGCATGTTCTCGGTACTGGTCTTTGGCAGATTGCTGTTCGACATGGGTGAGAAACTGAAGCTGCTCGGCGAACTCAAGATGCTCGATCTGAAAAGATTCATCGCCGGCAGCAGAACCGACTGGAACTTTCTGGGCGT
>DATKCB010000404.1:0-3246 GCA_035513495.1 Planctomycetaceae bacterium
CGTTGCGGCTGATGAACACACTGATTTTCACAATTATCTGCGATCGATTGTTTATCAACAAATTCCGTTGAACGATGACATTCTCCCATCATACGAGATTCGTGGATGAAACGGCTTGTGGAATCTCTCTTTCTGACGGGATTTCTTACGATGTCTTTGCGGATTCGAGCGATTCGGCGGTCCCCTCGAGTACGAAAAAACCGCTCTCGGCTCTCAAGTTCGCCAGCCAGGCACGTTCGACAGCCTTGCCTCGAATGATGTGCGTTTCTTTCACGATTCGAAATCCGAGGTCCGCGACGAGATCGCGAAAGTCGGAGAGCGACAGAAAATGCAGGTTCGGCGTATCGTACCACGCGTACGGGAGGGCTTCGGTGACGGGGGCCTTCCCGTACTGGAGGATCTGCAAGCGGACTTTCCAGTTGGCGAAGTTCGGGACAACGACGATCGCGCGGCGGGCGATTCGGAGCATCTCGGAAAGCAGCACTTTAGGGTGCCGGACTTCCTGCAGGGTTTGCGTCAAGACGGCCCAATCGAAACTGTTGTCCGGCAGATCGGACAGGTTTTCGTCGAGGTCGAGCTTCAACACCGAGACGCCGCGCCGGATGGCTGAGAGAAAATTCTGATCGTCGAGTTCGACACCGAGAACCGAACAGTCGTGTTCGTCCCGAAGTCTGGCCAGCAGCCGACCGTCACCGCATCCGAGGTCGACGACGTGTTCTCCCCGCGCGATTTCGGGGCAGATCAGTTCGTCCGTCAGGACGGACGAAGGATCGGGGAGGGAATAGCGGCCATTCTTCGACACGGAATCAGTTTCCTTTTGAGGATTTTTCGGCGCGGGCCGATTCCGCCAGCAACTGGGATGCCCGCAGGACGTACGCAATCCCGCTGTAGGCGGTAAACAGGACGACGCCCCACAGCAACAGATCGCGCGCAAGCATGTAATTGGCGTCTGTCTGCGACTCGTTCGGCAGGGCCAGAAAAATGAGGCTGCCCGTGACCGCAGCGCACTGCGCCGCCATTTTGATTTTGCCGATCCAGTTGGCCGAAAAGTCGAGTCCCTGTTGTTCGAGCAGGCCGCGGAGCGTCGAGACGAACATCTCGCGTCCGACCACGATAATCGCCATCCACGCGTTGACACCCGATTGCTCCTGACCGATCAGGAAAATGAACGAGCCGCAGATGATGATCTTGTCGACGAACGGGTCGAGGATCCGGCCGAGGATCGTAATCTGGTGATATTTTCGGGCCAGGTAACCGTCGAGAAAATCGGTGGAGGCCGCGACGACGAACAGAATCGCCGCGGTCTGCCAGAATCCGTCGAGGTAGATCAGCGCGAACAGCACGACGGCCATGACGAACCGAATCAGCGTAATCGTGTTGGGGAGATTGAGAGCCTTGCGGTCGAAGATCCCGGAACGCTCGTCAGCGTTTTCCGCCACTACCGGCTTGTCTTCTTCCGCGACGCTCATGCTTCCTGTACTCCCCGGTCCGTGTCCAGATGATCCAACTCGTCCTCTGGCAGCGATACTTCGCCCACCAGATCGTAACCGTCTGCCTCGGTGAGTTCGACGGGGACAAGATCGCCCGGAGACAATCCCTCACCGCGAACGTAGACGACGCCGTCGATTTCCGGTGCGTCGGCGTACGAGCGTCCGACCCAGACTCCGGGTTCGAGTTCGCTGTCGATCAGCACGTCGAGTTCGTACCCGACGAGCGATTCTCCGAATTCGCTCGCAATCTGCTGCTGCAAAGTCATGAGATGGTCGAGCCGCTGCTGTTTGACTTCTTCGGGGAGATGTCCGTCCAGTTTTTCGGCCGGTGTTCCCGGTTCGAGGGAGTATGTGAAGACTCCCATCCGTTCGAAGCGTGTTTTTTCCACGAAGTCGGCGAGTTCCTGAAACTGCTCGTCGGTCTCGCCCGGAAAGCCGGCGATGAACGTCGTCCGCAGGACCAGGTTCGGAATGCGATCGCGGAGTTTCCCGACCAGTTCTTCGGTTTGCGCGCGGTTGACGCGGCGCTGCATCCGTTTGAGAACCGCGCTGTTGATGTGCTGCAGCGGCATGTCGAGATACGGAATGATCTTGTTCGAGTTGGCGATGACGTCGATCAGTTCGTCGTTGAAATGGATCGGGTAGAGATACATCAAGCGGAGCCAGTCGATTCCCTCGACGGTCTCGAGTTGCCGCAACAGTTCGGCCAAACGGACTTCTCCGTACAGGTCGAGTCCGTAATAGGTGGTATCCTGCGCGACGAGATTCAGTTCGCGGACACCGTCTGCCGCCAGTTCCTTTGCTTCCTCGATCACCATTTCCAGCGGTTTCGTGACGTGCTTGCCGCGCATCTTGGGGATCGCGCAGAAGGTGCAGGTTCGGTCGCACCCTTCGGAGATTTTCAGATAGGCATAATGCCGGGGAGTGATGCGGAGCCGCGAGCGATCGTCTTGCGCTTTGACGGGGGCGGGGCGGAACAGTTCCCGCTGTTCGTTCATGTGTCCCACGAGGTGATCGGCCACGCGATTGATCTCATCGCGTCCGAAGACCCCGACGATGTGGTCGATTTCGGGAAGCTCCTCGATCAGTCCGCTCCCCAGTCGTTCGGGGAGACATCCGGCGACGATCACTCCGCCGGTTTTTCCTTCCCGTTTCAGATCGAGCATTTCGCGGATGACGGCTTTCGATTCGGCCCGGGAACTTTCGATGAATCCGCAAGTGTTGACGATCACGAAGTCGGCCCCGTCGGGATCGGGGACGAGCGTGTAACCGTCGAGCGCCAGGACGCCCAGCATTTTCTCGCTGTCGACGAGATTCTTGGGGCACCCCAGGCTGACGAAAGCGTAGCGTCCGCGGCTCAGCCCCGGTTCGGCGACGGCCGTCCCGGAGACTTCGGGTGTGTGATCGATGATCGGAAGTTGTTGCATGTGTGGCTCAGTTTTGTGATTGGTCTTGTGCATTCGCGCGCTGCAAGGGTTCGATGTATTCCAATAACATCAATGAAACCTCCCGCCATTGTTCGATCTGTTCTTCACTGTTCTCCGACACCATATGCACGGTTACGGAAGAGCGTCCAACCTTTATCATCTCTGGGTGTCCAACATCGAAAGTCGTGCCGCTCGCCATATGGATGCGGAACGGGCGAAACGGCTCTGCGGTGACAAAATCAATCATAGTTCTCGGAGCAATCATTCTCGTTTTCCCATAGTAGAGAGGTTGCGGTTGATCGTCTCGATCTCCAGTCGTGCTTCGTCTC
>DATKCB010000405.1:0-4045 GCA_035513495.1 Planctomycetaceae bacterium
TGATCGGGATCACGGCACCTGACAGCGCGGCCGCAGCCATGTTGATGATCATGGAGAGAAAGATCACCAGCGACAGCGCGATCGCTTTGGTCGAATTGGACTCAGGCAGCAGCAGTTGCCATAACAGCACGGCCAGTCCTGTCACGACTGCGATCGCAACGCCGTTGAGCAGGCCCGCCAGCAGTTCTTTCCGGATGACTCTCCGTTCCTGGCCTGAAATGATTTCCCGCAAAGCCAGACCTCGGATCACCACAGCCAACGACTGGGCGCCCGTGTTTCCCCCTTGACCGGCCACGACGGGCAACAACACAGCCAGCGCAGCGACTTTGGCAATCGTCTCTTCGAACAGACCGACGACAGCAGCCGCGAGGAACGCCGTCAGCAGATTCAGCATCAGCCAGGGGAGGCGGCTGCGGATGACGACACTGACGGGAGACAACGCTCGTTCGTCGGCGCTCGTACCGGCCATCTTCTGCAAATCCTCGAACGCCTCCAGTTGACTCGCCTGCAGCGCTTCGCTGTGCGTGACCACGCCGATCAGGCGGCCTTCGTAATCGACGACGGGCAGGGCGAGAAAGCCGCGATCGCTCATCAGGTTGATCACTTCTTCGCGGTCCATCGTGTCGTTGACGCTGACCACATTTTTGCGGATCAGTTTTTCGATCCGATCGTGCGGTTCCGCCAGCAGCAGGTCGCGCATCGTGAGCACTCCGGCGAGGCGGCCGTTCCGTTCGGTGACATAGAGATAATGCAGCGAATCGCGCGACGTCCGGCGAATCGCGGCGATCGCCTGTTCCGCCGTCAGATCGATCGAGAGTGCCGCCACGCGCGGCTCCATGATCCCGCCCGCCGTGTGAGCCGAATAGTAGGTCAGTTCGCGTAACGATTTGGCTGTCTCAGAGGTCAGATGAGAAAAAACCGCTTCCCGCCGTTCTTCGTTCAGTTGCCGCAACATCGTCGAGGCGGCTCGGGGAGACATCGCCGAGACGATCTGCGAAATCCGTTCCGTTTCGAGATGGGTAATCAACGGGACCGAAATGTGCGGGCTGAGACGCTCCAGCAACGCCACGACAACATCGGCCGGCAAGGTGGCAAACAAGCGTCCCGCTTCTGCGGTTTCGAGTTCCTCGAACGAGCGCGCCGCCTCCTCGGGGTGCAGCTCGATGAAACTCTGCAGCATGGTCTCCAACGGCTTCATCGAATCGGTCTCCCCGGCATCGTTCGGCCGTGTCGTCAGGTCGGGTTTGAGCTTTTCGGACTGGTGAAATTCTGGTACGAATCGGTGTGCCGACCCGAAACCGCCAGAAACTAGGAGTTTCAGCGAGAATGGTCAATGGCATTCAAATCTCCCACCCCGTTCCCCTGTTTCGGTAATCTGTGTAATTTAGCCCTCCTTCCCAGAACATGTCATGGCCGCTTCGCATAAAGAACGTTATCCCCATCATCTGGCCAAACTGGTCGGGCAGGCTCTCGCGCAGCGATCGCTGCAACCCCCCTCTCGGCGGGTCCTGCGAAAATTGTTCGAGACGTTGTACTTCGCCAGCCTGAAAACCGACGAAGCGCGGTTGTGCCGGTGTACGGTCAACTTTCTGGACAGTACCGCCGCACGGAGCGACTTCTCGCCCCCTACGGAAGAAGACCGCTGGACAGTGACACCGTTCGAAAAACCGATGAAGCTGGAGGTCCGTTCGCTGTTGAAACTCGCCGAGGCAGCCGATCCCGCCGTTTCATCGCTCGCCATTTACAGCGATGCGAACGACGATCTCTTCATCTGCGGCATGGTCGACCAGGAATTGCGCTACGGAGACCGGGTCGCTCTGGATGCAAATGAGGATCCCCAACGTCCCGGGCTGTTCCAGGCCACGATCAACGGCGTTGCTGCGATTTCGGTGTATAAGAATTTCAGTCTGCTGGGGAGCCTGGAACAGAACAACCTGATCACCCAGTATCACGACGCTCTCTGGGATGGACCGATCCATCAGCGGCTCAAACAGAATCTGGGAACCGCGATACTCGACCGGCTCGCGCTGATCGAGATCGATTCGACGCCGGCGCAAATCGAACAACTGAAAGACGAACTGCTGGTCCGCTGGCTGAATGCGATCTGCCGGATCCTCTACAACATTCAGAAATACGGCCACGGGGGAGGGCTGCTGATCGTTCCGGCGTATCCCGCTCCCGACTTGAACATCAAGTACGAACTCGCCTACCACCGTGTGCCGAAAGTCCTGTTACAGGTGTCGGAACTCCAGGTCTCGAAGCATCAAATCCACAGTTCGATCAGCGAGCAGTGCCGCACGCCCGACGATCCGCTGCCGTACGATTCCCATCTGAAATCGATTCGATGCATGAAGGAACTCGAACGGCTGAAGAATGAACTGCTCGGCTGCAATCGTTTCATCGCCTCTCTGTCGAGAGTCGACGGGTTCGTCCTGATGGATAAAAGCCTGGCCGTCCACGGTTTCGGAGTCGAAGCCCGGGCCGACGACCCGATCGAGGAAATCAACGTCGCCGGCAACGCCACGGCCGTTCCTCGGCTGATGCGTTCAGTCAAAATCGACCAGTTCGGCACCCGCCACCGGGCGATGATGCGCTACTGCAACCGCCACGCAGAGAGTCTCGGCTTCGTCGTCTCGCAGGACGGCGACATCCGCGCGATCGTCAAACATCGCGGGCAGTTGATCCTCTGGGAAAACATCAACGTCCAACTGGCGTACCGCGTCGAACGCCACGAAACCGCCATCGCAGAATTCTCCTCGACCGCAATCTCGGGTATGCTGAAAGACTGGATGCTCCCGCAATCGGATTTACGCTCGGCGTAGCCGCGCCGGAACTGATCAGCACTCGTCCGCTTCCAGTTCGCTGTTCTCACCGCACACCACTGCGTGAACACAAATTTCGTCCCGGCTGCGTCGTATTCAACGGCTTGAATTTCGCGCGGAGGCGCAGCGGCGCGGAGGAATTCCTCTCAAGCTTCTTCCGTCTTTTTCCTCTGCGGCTCTGCGCCTCTGCGCGATATTATTTTCCAAATCTCTATGTAGCTCACTTGGAGTCCAATCCAAAAATCCTGCGAGACGCGTTACCTGCCCAGGCGTTTAATTCATCCGAGTTGAGCAGCGATGAATCTAACAGTATTCCTGCATTCTCACGGAACCAGTCGAGCTGTTTCTCGAAAGAATCAAACCGATAGTGTTCTGGACTCCCCTCAAGATATCCGCGAAGATGGGACAGCGACCACGGTCCTCGCATATGCGCTCGCGGTTTGCGGCGAAGTTTCGATCCGATGCTGACTCCGATATCGTCTTCAGACCGATCCTGTGAGACCGCGATCGCGAATTCCGAGGATTCCAATTCTGAATACCATCCACCCATCGAATTGGGCTCGGGAGGATGTAAACAGGACAGTTCGAAACCATATGAGGCCACCATTTCCAACAGTGAAGAGGTCACTTCGGAGTAGATTGCTTTTTGGGACATGTTGGCTATCAACTGAGAGGATTCATCCAGATCGTGGACTGTGTATCTTCGGCAGAACGATCTCGATGATACCGGCCTTGATCCTCTCTCGACTACCCCAAGCCTGGAACTGCCCCGACTCCTGCGGCTTGCCGTTAAACGATTTTTTGCTCGATCAGTTCGCGAGCCTTACCCCACTCTCGCCGACACTGTCTCCGATAATCACGAAACGAAACCTTCGCCGCGCGGAACACCGGACGGTGCGTTGTCCAGAGGACCAGCGACGTCACTTCAAACAGAGCCGTCTGCAGCAACAGTTTCAGTTTTCGAACACCTTTCGATTGATTCTCGCGCAGTTCGAACAGCCGCCGGGTTTGAAAGCGAATATGCATGACTTCGTCGCGCAGAATCTGGCGACACAGCGTGTGCAGGGCAGGGGAGGGGGTGGATTTGGCGAGAGCCGCGTAATAGACGATCGCCAGAACTTCAGCGGTGAGCAGAACCGAGATTGTCAGGTCGAGCCCCGCGCGATGCCGCAGCCAGCGGAAACAGGAGTCGGTCCAGTCCCGTTCGAGGCGGGGGAGTCCCA
>DATKCB010000406.1:0-3967 GCA_035513495.1 Planctomycetaceae bacterium
GCTCCGTCGATTTCGGCAGAGCCGACGATTTGAATTTCCGCCAGCGAACCTGCGGCAGCATCCTTGCCGGTGCGGATTGTGAGCACAGCGTCATTGCGTCCGGGGCCGATCCAGGTCGGCAGGCTTTCGAATCCGGCGGGAAGGTTTCTGGCTTCGATTTTGATGCTTCCGTTATATCCCTTGCGCTGCGACTGAACCGAAACAGGCAGGATTCCCCCAACGGGAACATTCAGAGTTTCTGCGGACGAGGTCAACAGGAAGCTGGTTTTGATCGGTTCGACCTTCACGTGCCAGGTGAATTGAGGACCCCCGTGTTCGTGCAGGTCTTTCACAACCAAGGTGTAATCGCCGTCCGCAGGAGAGTTGAAATCGAAGCTGCTGTCCTCGAGACCGACGTCGTCGATTTCCGCCAGTTTGCCGCCGTCCGGTTTGAAAAATTGCAGTTGCAGATCGGCGGGCGACCCCGCCTGGCGGGTGATGGCAGTGAATCGGTATTTCTGACCGGCCTTGGCCGCAAACACGAATCGATCGACGTCGCGCGGTTCCTGGAATCGTCCGTTGAGTGATGTCCCCAGCTCGACGCGATTGGCCTGTTCGGCGGTGTTGTTCGGTTCGGTTTCATCGAATTGAGGGGTCGAACTCACTCCGAGGAGAGAGAAACCACTGGTCCCGGCGGCGATCGGCATCCAGAGTTCTCCGCCGGGCGAAAGACCTGGAATGTTGGGGATTGTCAAGTTCTGAATGGCCGTAGTCGGTTCGACCTCTTCACCGGCAAATGCCAGCGAGGTCGGGCGATCGACCTGAACGACCATCGGGTAGGGTGTGGTGACGAGCGGGAACTCACCGATTCTCAGACGAAAGCGATGGTTTCCGCTCCCCTGATACCGAACGTCGCTCAACTCGATCGCGTAATCTCCCGCAGTTGCGAATCGATAGGCGAAACGACTGTCTCCCTGCAATCCGGCTTCATCGTCGCTCCAGGCGAGTTCGCGTCCCGAGGCGTCGAACAGCCGGAGCATCGGATCGAGCGGCGAGCCGAGACGTCGCGCCTGGACTTCGAACGAAATCTGCTGATCGGCACCGGCTTTGAAGCGATAGTAGACCCGGCTCAGGTTGTCGATGTGTCCCTCGATCGTGCAGGGGACAGGGACTTCCTGAGCGGTGTCCTGGGTTTTGTTCTGATTGTTATGCACCACCACGGGGAACGGCTCGACCACGATCAGTTTGAGAGGAGAGACGCCTTTGTCGGTGACGAGGCGCAGTCCGTGTACTCCCGGCGCGGCGTCGGCGGGCACGGTGACGTCGAACGTCACTTCGTTCGGTTGCTTTCCGTTGTCGGGAGTCGCAGTCGAAAGTTGGGACGTGGTGGGAAAACTCGTCCAGAGTTGAGTCGCCCCCGCCAGATTTCCTCCGGAAATTTTGACCGGAACGGTCTGTCCGGGGGTCAATCCCTGCGGCGAAACGACCGAGACGGTGGGCGTCTGCGCGGACAACAGTCCGCTCGTCGAGAACAGGATCGCGAGACAACCAGCAGACAAACGGACGAAATGCACTCCATGTCGCAGAATCACGGGCAAACTCCAATGGAAGGTGATTTCGATCCCCTGGGATCAGGGGACCGGGAAGGAATCGAGAACGCCGAAACTCCATCTTAAAACTTTGAGTACGCCGCGGTCAAAACAAAACTGATCAGACCGCGAAGTTCTCGTTCAGATTGCAGCGGACGGCAAAGTTTGTCCGGAGCGGGGGTTTCTTGCCGTTCCATCCGGAATCATCCGCAAATCCAAGTCAAGAATCGTGCAGGAAACCGTCCGATTCCCTGTAATCTGCTCGAAAAGTTTGGAATAATGCTGCTTTGGATTCTCCACTGAATTAGTTGTTCGAGGGATACCGATGGCGCTGATGTTCCGAAAGCGTGCGTTCCTGATTTTGAGCTGCCTTGGGTTGCCGGGATTCCTTGCCGCGAATCCCGGGTCTTCCAATGCGTTCGGAACGGAGTTGTCACTCACTTCAGCGGGTGCGGAAGCGGTAACAGCACGGATCGAACTGTTTGTCCTGGCATTCGTGGACAGTGAGACTGGCAAAGATGAGACTGGCAAACTGGTCAAAAAACAAGCTGGAGCTAGAGAGCAGCGGGGCGGTTTGACTGTCTTTCAGGAGAAAACCCTGATCGTGGTGATTGCGATCGTCATCGCGTTTGTCATCGCCTGGAAACTGGCGGGACGGAGCCAGGAGGATATTCAGCGACTGCTCAATCGCTCCAAAAAATCAGCCGACTCGGAGAAATCATCTCAGACGACCGACACCGAGCTTTCCACAGAAATGATTGAGGATGTGAAGCCCGACACCGTCCCGGAAATCCCCGTCGTGACTGGAGAAGACACCGATCCCGAACTCCCGATCACCGGCAATCACTGATCCCGCTCCAGCACCTCCCCGCCCAATTGCACTCCGGCTTCCGTTTCATTCGCCAAGGAAAGAAAATATGCCCCCGTTCGAGTGGGGCAGGGAACTCGCTGTAGCGAGAAGCATCAATCTATCTGCTTCTGTGACAGGTAGTTACACCAATCGAGGAGATGCGGAATTTCACTGACCTGAGATTGACACAGTTTTGACAGTGCAATTATCGACTTTACTCCGTCTGTCTGATACACAAGAATACCCCGCGATGGATGACGACCCTCCCTTTGGCGAGATCCCTGACATGTCGGACGTAGTTCTCGATCCTCCCAAACAGACTGAATCGACCAATCCTCAGTCGGTGAAGTTCAGTAAGAACGAAGGCTTCATGTCGACGCTCCGGGCGCGGGTCGATGAGTACTTCGATCGTACCGGGCAACCGCAGCGCGACGTCGCGAAGATGTACGTCAAGACGGCTACGATTCTCCTGTGGGTGGCCGCGTCCTACGTGCTGCTGGTCTTCGGAGCGTCGGCGTGGTGGCAGGCGGGATTGCTGGCGGTCTCGCTCGGGTTGGCACTCTCGGCCGTCGGGTTCAATATTCAACACGATGCGTCCCACGGGGCTTTCTCGCGTTTTCCCTTGATCAACCGGCTGCTGGCCATGACGCTCGACTGCCTGGGAGGAAGTTCCTACGTCTGGAAATGGAAGCACAACGTGTTGCATCATTCCTACACCAATATCGCCGGACACGACGACGATATCGAACTGGGAGGGATGGGGCGGCTGTCTCCCGATCTTCCCCGTCATGGATTTCATCGGTTTCAACATTGGTATCTGTGGTTTCTGTACGGATTCATCGCGGTCAAGTGGCAGTGGTTCGACGACTTCCGGAACATTGCCGAAGGAAAAATCGGTTCGCATAAAATTCCGCGTCCCAAGGGGTGGGACATGGCCATCTTCGTTCTGGGAAAGATTTTCTTCTTCGGGATGGCGTTCGTACTTCCCATGGTGTTCCACAAGTGGTACGTCGTACTCGGAGTGTACGCCACCGTCTCGTTCGTACAAGGAGTCGTGCTGGCGGTGGTCTTCCAACTGGCACACTGCGTCGATGAAGCAAAGTTTCTGATGCCCGAACCGGAAACCGGCAAGATGGAACACGAATGGGCCATTCATCAGGTCCTCACCACCGTCGATTTCGCCCGCAAGAGCAAGGTTGTCGGGTGGTACACCGGCGGACTCAATTTCCAGATCGAGCATCATCTGTTCCCGCGCATCTCGCACGTCCATTATCCGGCTGTCTCGGAAATCGTGGAGGAGACGTGCCGGGAATTTAACGTCCCCTATGCGGCCAACGAAACCTTCGGCAGCGCGGTCGCTTCGCACTATCGCTTTCTGAAGCGAATGGGGCAGCCGGATCCGGTGGCTGCGGGGTAGGCCTTCCCGATGTGTTGCGCGGAACCGAATCGCGCCGTCGCTAACTCTCGACAAATTGTCAAAGAACTAATGAGCTGCCTGTTTCACAACTCGGGTTATTTTTTTGACGTAACTCCAGAAAGTTTCGAACTT
>DATKCB010000407.1:0-8885 GCA_035513495.1 Planctomycetaceae bacterium
CAATCTGGATGAAGAGACCGCAAAACAACTCGGGCTGAACAGTTCGGAAGGCGTTCTCGTGACCACGGTCCAGCGAGGAAGTCTGGCGGAAAACGCCGGCATCGAAGCCGGGTCGGTCATCATCAAACTCGGCCAGGACCATATCAAAGATGTCAAAGACCTGCAGCAACGGCTTTCCAAACTGTCGCTCCAAGCGGGTGTTGTGCTAACGATGCGAACCAGTGAAGGCTCACGCATCGTCTACATCGGATCGAGATAACCACAAATCTCGTTTCCGAACGACCCCGATACACACAATCGATCATCTCCCGGAGAATTCTCCGGGAGTTTTTTTGTTCAATGAAACGGCGCGAGTTATCTCGACCGCATCAGTTTCGAAGATCTGCAAAACTGAGCGAGTTGCTGTCGGGAGTCGCTCAAAAACAGGGAACCAAACATTCTTAACAACATGACGCGAAACGCCTTACGCTACCGCGGAGTTTCGTTTGAGTCACAAATCGGCGGATCTCAAAAATCTCTCCGTGGACGAAATCGGGAATGAGTGCTATCGTTGCTTGAAGAGGAACGGAACTGCCTCCGGATTTGTCGCAAGGTAATCTCGATGGCGAGCAGTAATCGGAAATTCCAGCAACGGCGGCTCGAAGCCGCGAGAGGATACCTGATTCTGGGAATGCCCGATCAGGCGCTGAGGGAATTGCAGACGATCTCGAATCCCGAACGATGTGCTTTCGAGTATCATTTACTGACGGCCGAATCCCGCCGAGAACGGCTCGAACACGGACATGCCGTCCGCGCTTTCATCAAGGCATTGGATGAGCGGCCGGACAATCTTCAGGCTCTGCTGGGACTGGCCTGGAGTTACAAACGCCTCGATCATCTCGACCTGGCGATCGAGACACTCGAGATGGCGCAGAAAGCGCATCCCGATGAACCGCTCGTCATCTACAATCTCTCCTGCTATTACTCGCTGGCGCGCAATAAACCCAAAGCGATCGAATGTCTGGGCCGCGCCTTGCGGATGGAGCCGGCTCTGGGCCGCTTGATCTCAGAGGAAACTGACTTCGATTCCCTCCGGGAAGATCCCGATTTCCAGTTTGTCGCTCATTCGGTGGTCGATTTCGAATAACGCAGATTCCCGCTTTCACCTTGATCGCGATCGGCAGCCCGCAAAATCGCCATAATCCGCACTCTCACGGTTAAATCTCCAATTTAACCCAGAACTCCCCGCTTGACTCGAAAGCCGTTCCAGATCGGTGTCGATTCTAGATAAACGCAGTTGTGGAGACGATTTCCTTCCTCTTCGACACTCGTTCGAAGACTCGAATCGATCTCGACAAGCGAATTCATATCTCCGGGTCGTTGGTTTCACGCAGAAATTCCGGCCCGATACGCGTTGATCGATTTGAACTATCGGGATCCTCCTTCCGTGGGTCTCACATGACCGCCAGGATTTGCTCCGCGAGACGGGCATTCCACAAGATAAGACATCTGTGATCGATTCCTGAAATCCGGACTGACGCGACCGCCGGGTCCGTCGGCTCGAATCTCAGGAGAGTAGTTGCGTCGTTGGATTTCGGCTGTGACAGGCCCCCCGTATCATCCATTCCTCGACAGGGAGGTGGTCCGAGCAATGAGGCTCACGACCCGTCGGTGAATGTCAAACCAGGAGTATTCTTTTCATGTTAGTTCTTTCACGACAGCGCGATGAGAGCATCATCATCGGAGACAACATCGTTGTGACCATCGTCGATATTCGCGGCGACAAGGTCCGGCTCGGAATCAAAGCACCCCCTGAAATTTCCGTCCATCGGGAAGAGATTTACGATCTCATTCGTAAAGAAGCTGAAAACGCGGTCGCGAATACTGATTCCCCGTCAGAATAAAGTTCGCTTGCCGTTCGCCGCTCCCGCCTCCACGAAGAACCCGGATTCGCAGTAAATGAACCGGGAAACAATTCGCCAGAGTTGTTAGGATCGAAGTCGCCCGACAAATCGTGTCGGGCGACCGACCTGTTTCCCGGGAGCTTTCTCATGCGACTCTTCTTCTTGCTCTGTGTGCTTGTCAATTCTCCTTGGTTTCTACTCGCTCAGGAGAACTCCCCCACCAGCGAGCGGCCTCCCAACGTCATCCTGATGATGACCGACAATCACGGAGCCTGGACACTCGGCTGCTACGGAAACCGCGACATCCGCACGCCGCACATCGATCGGATCGCCTACGAAGGCATCCGGTTCAAAAACGCCTTCAGTTCGAACGCGGTCTGCTCGCCGACCCGCGCGACGTATCTGACGGGACTGCTCCCCTCGCAACACGGCGTCCATTGCTTTCTTCGCCGCAACGAAGCCCAGATGGGAGACGACCCTTACTGCACGATCGACGAATTCCGCACGCTCCCCAAGGTCTTCAAGGAGAACGGCTACGCCTGCGGACTCGTCGGAAAATGGCATCTCGGCGGGAATATGACTCCGCAAGAGGGCTTCGACGATTACTGGATCACCATGCCGCACGGTGCCACCTCCGAGTTCTACGACGCCGAAGTGATCGAGAACGGCGAACTCCGCAAAGAACCGAAATACCTCACCGACCTCTGGACCGAGCACGCCAAGAAGTTCATCACCACCAACAAGGAGAAACCGTTCTTTCTGTTTCTGTCGTACAATGGACCGTACGGACTCGGCAACCTGTTGCTCAATCCTCCCCGCAATCGGCACTACAACACTTATGCCGAACAGCTCCTTCCGTCGTTCCCCCGCGAACAAATGCATCCCTGGCTGCACAACAACAAACCGTATCTGAACAACGTCGTCTCGATGCGGCGGTTCGCGGCCGAACTTTCGGGAGTGGACGACAGCGTCGGCGAAGTGATGGAAACGCTGCTCGAACTCGGTCTCGACAACAACACACTGATTGTCTTCTGTGCCGATCAGGGCTGGATCGGGGGACAGAACGGCTTATGGGGCATGGGCGATCACACCCGGCCGCTCACAGCCTTCGATGGAATGATGCGAGTCCCGCTGATGTTCCGCCACCCGACTCACATCCGGCCGGGTCAGACTTCTGACATCATGGTCAGCAACTACGACTTCATGCCGACCCTGCTCGGCTATCTCGGTCTGAACGACAAAAAGAACCTCAACCCGAATTCCCCCGGACGCGATTTCTCGGAAGTCCTCCGCGACAAGAAACTCGCCTGGCAGGACCTCGTTTTCTACGAGATGGAAAACTGCCGCTGCATCCGCACGAAAACTGCCAAATACATCCACCGCCACCCCGACGGCCCCCACGAACTGTACGATCTCGAAACCGACCCCGGCGAACAGATCAACCTCTACGGACAACCCCAGCAAGCCGATCTCCAAGCCAAACTCAAAGACGCCCTCGACGCGTTCTTCGAACTGCACGCCGACAAAAAATACAACTTGTACAAAGGGGGAACCAGCAAAGCGAAACTGCTGTCGGATCCCACGGTGGGACCCACGCGTCCGTGAGCGATCCGCAGCGTCGTGGAGCAGGTTTGTAACCTGCTTGAGCGATCAGCGTGACTTTTTCTCGATCAGGCCTCGAATCGCCATAAATATTCCCGTTCGGGAATATTCTGTAAAATTATCGCTCAACTGAGCGTCATCACGTTCTCGTTCGATATTTTATTCCCGAACGGGAATATTTTATTGTTGACTCACCAATTTTGCAGCGTATGATCGCTTTGTATTCCCGATCGGTAATATTTTTATCGGCCCTGAAAATCTCTTCGAAACTCCTAGTTCAGGCGATAACCTCGTGAAGAACACGATCCAGGAAACTCCAGTAGCGATCGGAGAGTTCGTCCGGACGCGGCGTAAGGCCAACAACTTCACTCAGCAACAACTGGGAGAACTGGCCGGTGTGGGAACACGGCTGATTTCTGAATTAGAGCGAGGAAAATCCACTCTTCGGATGGACGCCGTCAATAAAGTGCTTCGGGTGTTTGGGAAGATGCTCGGTTATGTCGATGCTCCCCGCGAGGACCTTGAAGAATGAACACAAGAAAAGGACAGGTCCTGATCTCCGGACAGCCGGTCGGCACGATTGAAGAGATCGGAAATGAGACCCGGTTTATCTACTCACCCGAATGGCTGGCACGCCCGAATGCGGTTCCCGTTTCCCTGACAATGCCGCTTCGATCGGAGCCGTATGTGAGCGAAGGCTTGCATCCGTTCTTCGAAAACCTGTTGCCCGAAGGCTGGCTGCTCGATGTCTCCTCCACGACCTTGAAAATCTCCAGGAACGATCCGTTCGGTTTGCTCCTCGCCACGTGCGGCGACTGCGTGGGTGCCGTAGAAATCGAACCACTCGAAACGGACCTCAACGAACGATGAATTCGTGTTCCATCTGCCTCGGCAGTCTTCCTGCGGGCGAAGACTACCATCCGGAATGCCTCGAATCGCTGTTCGGAGTCCCCACCCTCCCGGTCCTCGATGTAGAGTTGTCGAAACTGTACTCGCTGGCCGCCAGTAAAATGGCCGGCAAGATGTCGATTTCGGGAGCGCAGGAAAAGGTTTCACTCACACTTTCTGAGGACAGAACCGCTCTCGAAGTCACCGACACGGGAGGACGCTACATCCTCAAACCTGAGACGACGCGTTTTTCGTCGGTTCCACAAAACGAACTGCTGACGATGCGGTTGGCGCAACTCGTCTCGATCGAAGTGCCTCCCTGCGGACTGATTCGCCTGAAGGATGGAACGACCTCCTACATCATCAAACGATTCGATCGATTGGATGACGGGGGGAAGCTTCAGGTCGAAGACTTTTGTCAGTTGGCGTTGAAGCCATTGCGGCACAAGTACGACGGTTCCGCCGAAGAGTGCGTCAGGATTCTGCGCAAATACGCGTCGGAACCCTTAATCGAGATCCAGAAACTGTATCGTCTTTTATTGTTCGTCTGGTGGACTGACAACGGCGATATGCACCTCAAGAATTTTTCGTTGCTCACTCTGCGTGACGGCATGCGCCGTTTGTCACCGGCGTACGATCTGGTCTGCACGAAACTGGTCATTCCCGATGACAAACTGGCGCTGCCGATTGGAGGTAAGACCAGAAACCTCAAGCAGCGAAACTGGCTCGATTTCGCGAAGTATTGCGAGATCCCGGAAAGAGCCGCGAGGCGGTTGATCTCCGAACAAACCGAAGTCTTAAAACCCGCCTTGGAATTGATCGCGGCCTCATTTCTTCCTGAGAACATGAAATCACAATACGAAGAATTCTTGAAGCGAAATACCACAGCCTTGATGAATTAAACGATTGATGGCTCGCGTGCTGGAACCAACCCGGCGATTCCGCTGCATTGCGGGCTCGATACGAATTACGATCCTCGCTTCGCGTTGCACTGCGTGCAATAAGGAGTATCGGGGAGGTATTCGAGACGCTCCGGAGCGATTGCAATTCCGCAGCTCAGGCAGACACCGTAAGTCCCCTCGCGGATACGTTCGAGCGCGGCCCGGACGGAGGAGAGTTGGGTCGACATTTTCCGTTGTGCGTGCAGCTTCATCTGATGCTGTTGATAAGCGTCCATGAAGGTCAACCGGCCGACGGCCGAATTCATCGCGGGCGCTTCGTTCGACTCTTCGGCGACTCCGAGTCGTTCTTCGAGTTCCCGCTCAAGCTCTCGCAGAACCCGTTCTGCTTCGGCAAGAAATTGGGGATCGGACATGCTTGACTTTCTCCTCTCGATCAAGTGACGCGCCGACCGGTATAAATCCAATCGGTAAACTCCTGATGCACGTGGCGATTGTAGTAGGTCACGGGATGCGCGGACACCTCCGTCAGCACCTCTTTCATCGCCTCCCGTGTGTCCGAGTGTTCCTCGTAGGACCACAACGCGAGAATGCCTCCCGGTCGCAGGTGCCGCGCAGCCAGCGAGATGCCGCTGGCGGAGTAAAACGGAGCGTTCCCGGGATCGAGTTGATCCTCGGGAGAGTGGTCTACATCGATCAGGATCGCGTCGAAAGGTTCCTCCTGCGGAACCGACAGCAAGCGAGCGTAGACATCTCCCTCGACCACCGACAGTCGCGCGTCGGCGTTCAGTTCGTCTGCGAGGGGGAACAGGCCCTGGTGGAGCCAGTCGATCACCTGCGGCAGAAACTCGACCACCACGACTCGCGCGACACGAGATGACTCCAGCGCGGCCCTGACGGTATACCCCAATCCGAGTCCTCCGACCAGCACCCGCAAGTCCTGTCCGGGATGTTCGGCGAGCGGGATCTCGGCCAGGGCACGTTCCGAGTCTGTGTTCAGACTGCTCATCAGGAATTCGTGGTTGAGCGTGATCTCGGTCACCAGTTCCTGAGGTTCCGAGAGCGTCATTCGCCGACGGAGACACAACATTCCCAGCGACGTGGATTCGTATGCCAGAATCTCAATCGAGGGTGATGACACAGGATAAGTCCGATCGCCGAAGGAACCAGAAACGGGGGAGTCGAGTCTCGCTCCTCGACAAGACCGGCTCACGATACCAGGATCGTAGCACGTCAGATACCCTCAGCAAAGATTGAGTGCTGGAGGAACGAGAGCCTGCGCAGTGTCTCAACTTACTCGGTGTCGATTCGATCGGAATTTACTACGTGCCCCGTCTTCGGATCGATCGTCAGGTCGAGCGATTCGTCGTCCTGGGTGAAGAACAGAAACCCGTACATCATTTCGTCGTACGTCTGCTGCCCGAAGCGGACCGTTTTCGTCGGGTCGGGATTGAACGGATTGAAGGCCGAGTTGTCGTAGTGCGCCGTGCAGTCGATCTTCGTTCCTTTAGGAAATTTGTACTTTTGATCGGGCCAGCGATACGATGATTGCCAGTCGAAATTGTAGTTGGGAACCGACAACAGCGTCTCTGTGCGTCCGTCAGGATACGTCGCGTCGAACGTCATGTCCTTCCCCCGCAGATGCATGTGGCAGAACATCCCGATGCCGGTCGAGTCGTGCTCGAACGTCCGCGAAACTTTGACTTCGTGATGACTCGCTCCGGGAGGAATCTGAAACCGGCTCGTGTGACACTGAAAGTGCCGGGTTTGTTTCTGAATCTTCTCCTTGGCGAACACGAACCCGACTGAAGTCCGATCGGTCGTTTCCTCTCCCGTCGTCACGTAATGAATCTGCAGACCGACGATCGAACCGGCGGGGATCCGAAAGCCGAGACCCTGATCGAGCACCATCGGATCGCCTCCGGGGACGAAGCCAGTAATAAAGTTCTCTTCCGCACTGAAATTATTGCGATCGAGGTCTTTCACGTTGGCGTAACCCATGTTGCAGTGATGCACGACCGCGTTGTTCCCCGGATTGATCTCGATCTGCTGGATCCAGGTGTCTTTGAGGAACACATACGGCAGAACGGCATACCGGTACGGAATGTATCCCGTCGCGGGTATTTTTTGAGTGAAGGGTAAACTCAAGACGAGGTCGGGCTCATCGATCAGCCATTCCGCTTCATGGACGGGGAGAGGTTCCGGGGCGTCGTTCGGATCACCGGCAAGTCGCTCCCCTTTGGCCCAATCGACGATCGTGTCGATTTCCTCCCTGGTAAGACTCGGATTGTTGACGAACTCTCCGTACTTGCTCGCGCCGTACCAGGGCGGCATCCGTCGCTGCGCAACGACCTCGGCAATCATCTCGGCATGGGCGTTGACGTTCTCGAATGTCAGCAGCGAAAACGGAGCCGCGCTCCGCTGCTGATGACAGGATTGACAATGCTTCTGCACGAGCGGAGCGACGTCGCGGTGATAGGTCAGATCGCGCCTGCGGGGAACGCGGGGCGGAGTGATCAGGCAGCCGTCCACAGGAGTTTCCGGAACGCGAACCTCCCGTTTCGCCAGCACATCTTCGAGCGCTTCCCGCAGATCGGCCCGCCCCGCGTTCGGTCGCACACCTCCCAGACGAAACTCAGCATCGATTCGCCCGCGGTAACGCAGCACGCGGTCGGCATCGAGGACGACACATTCGGGAGTCCGCCGCGCTCCGACCGCCGCGACAACTTCGCCGCTGAAATCCTTCACAAATGGAAATCCGATTCCGGCCCGCACAGCCTGCTCCGCGACGTCAACGATCGAATCTTCCAGCCCAACATTGATCGCCAGAAACTGCACGCCCCGCTCGCGAAAGTCTGCCTCCAACTGTTTCAATTTCGGCAGCGACCGTTTAACGATCGGGCATTCCAGCGTGGTAAAAACCAGCACGAACGCCTGCCGGTCCTCAAACTCAGAGAGCGTCCGCGGAAGATACCGGATGTCGGTAAACGTGAATTCGGCGATCTTGGTGCCGATCGCGGGACGCATGTCGGGTTCATCGGCGCTCGCACCTCCAATGCACGACAGCACGACAATTCCCATGAGTATTCTGGACAATGTTCGATTGATCGATACGGCTTCCTGAAGGAAGAAAGTCGACACAGAGAAGCAGTTTCCAAGGATCTCATCATATCGAAAACTGTTACTCCACGACAATTTCCTTCGGTCCAGATCGCTCCTTCGACTCCAGAATCGCTTTGAGGGATTTCGTGACCTTCTCCGCGTTCCCCACAAATCGCACGCTGTCGGCCCCGGAACTCAGCAGCAGTCCGGCAATGTCTGACTCCTTGAGTAATCCGAACGCGAACAATTCGGGGGACTGGTTGACCGCGATGTCCTGTTCGATCACTTCGCGGAGAGAACCGTAAGAATCGTGCAGGACGAGTGAGTCGATGGACTTCGTGTCTACCGCCGATGCGGCGAGGGCCGCAAGTGATGTGCGCGGACCGACCGAGAGAATCTGAACCTGACTCTCGGGTCGGTCAGTTTTCACCCACCGGGCGAGGGCCGCAATCTGCGAGGCTTGAACGCCCAGGTTGCGTTCGCCCGTCGCCGCGACCAGCAGTCCGTACAG
>DATKCB010000408.1:0-2829 GCA_035513495.1 Planctomycetaceae bacterium
GTTTCACGGATCGGTCTATGGAATCGTGCCCGCCAAGCGGGAAGGACTCAAGCCGGTGGGTGAATGGAATCGGCAGGAAGTGATTTTCCAAGGCTCGCACATCAAGGTCATTCTGAACGGAGTGACCATCGTCGATGCCGATGTGACCGAGGCTTCGACTCCACAAACGATAGACGGCAAAGCTCATCCCGGAGTGAAGCGGACCAAAGGTCATATCGGATTTCTGGGACACGGCTCGGCCGAAGCATTTCGCAATCTGAGAATCAAGGAACTGTAAGGAGGGAATTGTGATGCGATTCGCAATCGTGTGCCTCGCTGCGCTGCTGATCACATCCGGCCGCGCCGAGGCGGGGAAGTACAATTCGAAACTCGATATCGGCGATCCCGCTCCAGTCTGGAAAGAACTGCCGGGTGTCGACGGGAAAACGCATTCCCTGTCCGATCTGAAAGAGAAGGATTTCGTCATCGTGGTGTTTCACAGTTGCAGTTGCGATGTCGCCGAAGAGTACGAGGACCGGATCAAACAACTCACGGACAAATTCGCAGGTCTGCAACAATCTGTCGCGGTTGTCGCGATCAACGTCAGTAAGCTGGAAGAAGATCTTCTCCCCGCGATGAAGGAGCGTGCCAAAAAACACGAGTTTAACTTCTCGTATCTGTTCGACGAATCGCAACAGATCGCCCGCGCGTTCGGAGCGGTCTGGACACCCGAGTTTTTCATCCTCGATCGCGAACGAAAAATCGCCTACATGGGAGGAATGGACGACACTTCGGCTGTGGAGTTCGTCAAACATCATTATTTGGAAAACGCTCTGACGGCCTTCTTGAAGGGAGAAGCTCCCGAGATTCGCGAGACACCGCCCATCGGTTGCCGGATCCGATACGAGCGGGAACGCCGTCGCAGTCCGCGGCCGGCCAAAGAATAAATCACAGTTGGCGAACGAGAGTTCGGACGAGGATCAATCGATGAAACGGACGTCCGGCGAAACTCACGGAATTCAATCCCTCGACGATCCCGCAGAGATGCAATCGGCCCGAAGGTTGATGGTCGAGCGTCAGCTTCGCACGCGTGACATTACCGACGAACGGGTTCTCGCGGCGATGGAAGCGGTTCCCCGGCACTGGTTCGTCGGTGTGGATCAGCAATATGCCGCTTATAAGGACGGAGCGCTCCCGATCGGTTACGGTCAAACCATCTCCCAGCCGTATATCGTTGCCTTGATGACTCAGCTCGCCGATCCCGTCCCCGATGCCAAGGCGCTCGAAATCGGCACCGGTTGCGGCTATCAGGCCGCGGTTCTGTCCCGGCTGGTTTCGCACGTTTACAGTATCGAGATCGTTCCCGAACTGGCCGAAGCTGCCCAGACGCGCGCGAAGGTGATGAATCTCGATCACGTGACATTTCGTTGCGGTGACGGATCGCACGGCTGGCCGGAGGAGGCTCCGTTCGACATCGTACTGGCTGCCGCCGCTCCCGAGCGGATTCCCGCTGCGCTGATCGGGCAGCTCGCACCCGGAGGACGATTGATTATTCCCGTCGGTTCCTACCCCCAAATGCTGCTCAAAGTGACAAAACGGCAAGACGGTTCGATCGACGAAGAAGAGATCTGTCCCGTGGCGTTCGTCCCGATGACCGGCGACGCTTGAGAAGTAAACAGAACACGGTGAGTTAATCGCAGATCACAGGGGGAACGTACGACGGGACCATTGTCCCGTCGAAACAAGTCGGTGAGAACTGATCGTCTTACAGAGAAAGAAAGAAACCTAACACATGGGATTCATCAACATCGACGACATCACACCAGTCGAACCGGTTCCCGGCTGCAAGATGCGGACTCCGTTCGGAGAAAATCTGATGCTCTCGTATCTGGAAATGGACGAAGGAGCGGAAATCCCGCTGCACGATCATCCGCACGAGCAGGGAGGGATCCTGATTTCCGGCAAGATGGAACTGCAGATCGGAGACGAAGTCCGCGTCGTCGATCCCGGGGGCATGTATCTGATTCCCGGAGGAGTCCCGCATCGCGCGGTCGCGATCGGCGGTCCCGCAGTTGTGCTCGACGTCTTCAGTCCGATCCGGGAAGACTACGCGGAACTGGCGAACAAATACATTCCGACGAAATGACGGGAAGGTTCCAAATTGCCAATTTTCAATGTTCAGAAAGAGCAAAGAAAGTTGAGACTTGTTCGGTTGACACGTTCGTGTGCGAGAATCAATTCATCCGTACCTTCCACTCTTATACTTTCCACTCTTCCACTTATTTCGGCGCACGAAAAAACCGACGCTCCCCCACGAGAGCGTCGGTTTTTATGTTGAAGGCCGTCACACGCTTTATTTCAGATGATCTGGTGTTGTTGTTCGTGTGTCGGTCGGCTTCTGTAAGGTAATGGGGAATTGGTCCCGGATTCGGACAAACAATTTCGTATTTTTTTCCGGCAGGCTGGAAAGTCGTCTTCGCGACGGTGAGAATCTGGTCTGTAACTCATTGGTGGATCAATTCTTCCGATCGCGGCTGACATGACCGACCCTGACAGGAATCACCGCTCGATTGTTCTTCAGATCGGTGCGGCGCTGTGGATCGGACTGTTTTTTGTCTGGTTTTTTTCACGCCCGTTCCCCAATCAGACCGAGTATTCGCGGCTCGATCTCTGGAAAGAAGTCCCTCTGTTGCTGACGGATTTTCTCCCGCACGAACAAGAGCCGGGCAGCGTCCCTTCCGGCTGGGAGTTTTTTCCACAGCGGATCGAACTCATTGCGTGGTCGACGCTGATTATCGCGGGAGTGTGGGGGATCGGAAACCTGATGCTTCGTTTCATCGGACTGGCAGG
>DATKCB010000409.1:0-5599 GCA_035513495.1 Planctomycetaceae bacterium
GGGACCGCGATCGGGGAGATACTGGTAATGCATCCGCCAGCCCGAATCGCCTCCCTCGACGACGTACACCCAGCGGGCGCGGTCTCCGCTGTCGGAATTGTTGTCGCCGGTGAACAGGTTTCCGTAATCGTCGAACGCCAGCTCCTGCGGATTTCGCAACCCGTACGCATAAACTTCCAGATGCGATCCGTCCAGTTCGCAGCGAAAGACCGCGCCGGTATCGGGGCGTTTGTAGCGAATACCCTCCTGCGAAAGAACATTATATCCTCGGTCGCCAATACTAAAATACAATCGGCCGTCGGGACCGAGCGTCAGCCCGTGCATGTCGTGACCTCGAAAGGCGACCCGCACACCGAATCCGTCGAGCAGCGTTTCCCGCGTATCGGCCTGTCCGTCGTCGTTTTCATCCCGCAGCAGATACAGCTTCGGGATGCAGGCGTAATAGACGTTCCCGTCCACCGACAGCACTCCGGCACCGGTTCCGTCTTCGATCGCATTGAAGCCGTCGGCGAAGATCGTGTCGCGATCGAGCGTGCCGTCTCCGTTTGTATCGACCAGCAGTCGGATACGGTCCTGCTCTTTAGTGTATTCGTTGACTTTGTCTCCCAGGTGCTTACGAAAGTACGCCACGCGATCGGCGACCGTCTGCGCGGCGAGGTCGTCGTGCAGCCAGTTCATGTGACTGCGATTGTCTTCGACCCCGCGCGACTGCCGGAACGTTTCCGCAACGTAAAACCGGCCGCGACGATCGATCCAGAAGGCGACCGGATTGGCGAGCTGTGGTTCGGCGGCAACGAGTTCGGCTTTCATGCCGTCGGGAACGCGAAATCCGGCAATCGCCTGCTCGCCTTCTTTCGAGGCGGCGGAGATCGGCGGGGAATAGTCGCTTTTCTTGCCATCCTGGGGAATCGCTGCTCCCAGGCCAGCGGCGGACAAAGCGAGCGTCGCGCACGCACAACAGACAGTTCGAACGATCGTCACAGAAACGGTTCCTTTCCGCGAATAAGGGCGAATCCGTTCATTCTGCCCCGTCACGTCACGAGTGACAAGCGGGCGGGATCGATCAGAATCCTCCCGGCGTTCTCGTCGGTGAAGTATTTGTCGCGGGACCTGTCCCCGATTTCGTCTGTGCTGAGGGGATCGTTTCGTGAGAGAGGAGAGTCCCGTCGGCGAGCGTGACGGACGAACTGACAATGAGTTCGTCCCCCTCCTCGAATTTTCCGGAGACAAACGATTCCGCGGCACCGATCGGAGCGAGCACCTTGACTTCGATGTCCCGCACGACCAGATCCCGCAACACCTGAATCTTGCGGACCCCCTCTTCCGCCGCAGCGATTGAAGCATTCGGGACTTCGGTCACGTAGTCGCGCGGAATCAGCGGCACGTAAACGGTCTGCCCCGCTTCGAAGTTTCCTGCCTTGTTGTCGATTTCCAACCGTGCCGAGACGAGCGAATCGTAAATATCGTGCAGCGGTTCGAACGCTTTCGAGGCGGGAAAGACTTGCGCGACCTTCGCATCGATCTCGCGGTCCTCGACGGTGATCGTGACGGTATTGCCTTTGACCGCTTCGCTGCGTCGCATCGGGATTTCAACCTGCATCACATCGGGGATCCCTGTTTCCGCCAGCACCTGATTTTTCGTGACGAACTCCCGGGGGACCGCGTACACCCGATACACAACCGCCTCGCGTTCTGTTCTCACGCTGCTTCGCTCCCGTCGCAGTTCGGCGAGCGCCACACGAGTTTCGGCAATCGCAATCGCGGCTTCCGCGAGAGCCTTCGCTTCGGCACTTTGGGCCTGTGAAAGTTTGAGCTTTTCCAGCGCAAGCTCGGCCTGGGCTTCCTTGACGAGCAATTCTTCTTCGGCAGCCTCGAATCGGAACATTTCCGTTCGCGATTCAATTTTTCTGCCCGGCTCGACCGAAACATCCGTGATCACTCCGTCACGGGGAGCGATGATCTGGATATACTGCGACGGCATGATCTTCAGGTGAGCCTGATATTTGACCGGGTCGAGAAATCGCATCGCGCGTCGCTGTACGATAATTGTCGCTTCCGCGGGAGTTTCGGCAGGTGTCGCCTGAGTTCCACCGGGTGCGGGGGTGACCTGCGCATCAGCAGGAAGCGGAAAAAACAGAGAGACGAGAACGCAACAGGAGACCAGTTTTCGCATCATCATGCTCCAAATCTTGCTCCGAAGTCGGTCCGCCAGAGCGGATCGGTCCGAGAAAAACCGTGTTCGAGATCGCTCTTCAGCGTATGGTCTCGGCACCAGAGTGTCAACGAGTCTGTGCTTCAAAGGCTGTTCAAGGGTCGGGATCCGTGTATGATGGATCGGGCCGTTCCTCACGCGGTTGTTCCATGTGCAGGAATCCGTTTCGCATTCGTCAGTCGTACCGATCCGAGGAATTTTCCATGTTCCGATTGTTCTGCATCTTGCTGCTGGCTGCATTCGCGTCGATCGAGCCGGAAATCGCGCGGGCCGCGAACTTCGAGTTGGAATTCGAGGGAACGCTCGTTTCCAAACCGCGAACCGGTGAATCCGTTCCCGTCGCGAAATTCTCAGTCTATGCGCTGGCTTCTCTCGAAACAGAGACAAAATCGGGGAGCGTGTTCTGGTTGGTGGAAGATGCCGGAAACGGCTCGGCCTGGCCGGAGTCGTTCGGCGAAATCGCCTGGAGCGACAATCAGAAATCCGGCGAACGCGAACCGCATATTCTTTACACACACAACAACCTCCCGTCTCCGATCGCCTTACCAAAACTGCTGACCTCCCCCGGCGAAATTCCGCAGACCGGAAAAAAAATCGTCGATGGGCGAAACAGTTACGATCTCGTCGGAACCGAAACTTATCGCAATCGGGAATGCCTCAAGCTCGAAGTCTCGACCAACTTCGGACGAGCGGGGACCTGCCTCGTCGAAAAGGAAACCGGAATTCTGATGTCCGCCAAACGAAAACTGTTCCTCGGACAGGGCGACGAATTCGAGCTGACTCTCGAACTCAAAGATCGCCGCGAGCCGATCGGAGAAAAATACGACAAGCTGAACGCCATCCGCGAGCGGATCAATGCCCTGCAAACCGCCCTCGCGCGAACCGAACGCGATATGCGTCCTGAACTGACTCCCGAGCAACTCAAACAGGTCGCGGCAGCGCTGCCCGAACTCGACAAACTGGCCGAGAACACTCCGTTCCAGGCGCTCGCCGTTCGCATTCAGCGCGATTATCGGGTTCAGTCGCAACGCGTCGCCGATGTCTCGACACTCTCCGCGGAAATGATCGGGAAGAAAATCGACAAACTGACGCTCGTCAAATTGAACGGAGAGCCGATCCCCGCCGCCGACCTCGAAGACAAAATCCTCGTGCTGCATTTCTGGAAATATCACGAAGATCCCCTCCGAGAACCGTACGGACAGGTCGGCTATCTCGACTTTCTCGAAGGCAAGCGGGGGAAACTGGGAGTCAAGTTCGTGGGAGTCGCCGTCGATCCCAAACTCGGCGACCCCGCGACGAGTGACGCGACGCTCCGCGCGATCAAGAAACTCGTCTCGTTCATGAACCTCGGTTACGACATCGCCAAAGACAACGGCAGTCTGCTCGAAATCTTCGGCGACCCGCGCAAAGCGGGAGCCGAACTGCCGCTGTGGGTGGTGGTCGATCCGAATGGCAAGATCGTCCATTACAAAGCCGGCCTCTACCAGGTCAACCCCCGCGACGGACTCCAGGAACTGGACGATATTCTGGTAGAACAGATCAAGGCGAAGCGGGCTGCGGCAAAGTGACGGGTTGAACAGGAGGTAACGGAGTGAACCGAGAAGATTCAGTTTTCTTCATCACACCGCTACACATCGATCATCATCTCCCGCAGACGTTCCTGCCAGTAAGCGGGGTCGTGTCGAATTTCATCGAGCAGCCGACAAACTCCTTGTTGAGGAATATTGACCCCCTGCTCCCACGCCTGAACCGTCTTGATCGACACACCCAGAAACTCTGCGAACAGCGCTTGCGAAAGACAGAGAATTTCACGAGTTTCCTTCACCTTCGAGGAATCATAACTCGTCGGATCGAGGTGCAGTTTGACTCGCTGAGTCTTGTACTTCTTTCGGACGTTTTCCCGACCACTCTCCAGGGTCTCCGTAAACTCACGCAGCCCGTCGATCATTCGTTTTCCGACACTTTTTTTCGCCACAGAGATATCCTTCCCGTTGAGTAGAAATTCAACTATTTGCTGTAAGCCGATTTGATTCTTAAATAGAGTTTTTTCAACTCCTTCGATTCAGCAACCGAGAGATCGTCTTTCTCCGATTTGTGATAGATCAGAATCAAGACAATCACCGACACTTCTTCGAATACGGCGTAACACACTCTGAATCCGCCACTTTTCCCCTTGTCGCTGGATGAAGGTGAAAATCGCATCTTTCTGATTCCGCCCGTTCCCTGAATTACGGGAGACCGTTGGGGAGCTCTCAGAATCTCAATCTGAAGCTCGAACAGGTCCTCATCGGTCAACCGAAACTCAGAAATTCCGTCATCAAAACAGTGAAGATGCACAAACTCATAGAACTCCTCTGGAGGAATCTGGCGTTCTTGAGCGATCAAGGAGAACCTCCTCACTCAGATTGAATTGAGAAAGTTTTTCGACGGATTGAAGTTCAATGATATCCCATTCAATAGGATAGTTCAATGGGGGTAATTTGTGCATTCCCCGTTTTCTCACTGAAGCAGCTCATCATGGCGTCTCCACGTACTCGCTGATCCTGCTACCGATTCCAGGCACGATGCGATGGCTGCCGGTCAGCTTCCATTCTTCCAGACCGGGCGGACAAGCCAGGCTGATGAACACGGAGCCGCCCGCGACAATCGCCGTCAGGATTGACACAGGTATCCACGGAAAGCTACTGATCGAAATCATCGTCAGAGCTAACAAGACAATCAGTAAGGGTGCGATCAAGACCACGTCGTATCGAGGGAGAATCCAGCGGTGATTGAGCACACGTCCGCGAATGCTCAGCGGTGCCGCTGATCCCACCAGATATGCCAACAGTCGAACTCCCCCAACAATGATTGCGATCAGACAAGCCGCCATGAGTGGGTCCTGGCACCCTGCGGGCACGTGGAGAAATACCAGCGCAAAGCACCACCAGCCAACCAGGATTCCCAGCGCGGCCGACCAGCCGACTGAAATCGAATCTTCAATCCTTTTCGGACTGAGGACATCGTACGGCCAGCCAAGGCGCCGATCCCGCTGTTTCTGCTGGCTGCTCAAAGCTCGTAGATTCGGATTGCAGCTGCGCCAAGGATCCGGCGACCAGTCCGCGAACAGGTGAAAACATTTGACAATCCCGGACCGTGCGATTGCATACAACACGCCGAACAGAATCAAGCAGCCGATCGGCGACGGCCAGACGAATAACAATCCACTCAGTCCTAACGCAATCGCGTAAGCATGTCTCGTCTGGCCAGTGATCATCAATGCAAAACACCAGACCACCAGATAACAGGTCAAAAAGATCGACAGCATTAGGAGCAGCGGTTGGCCTCGATGCAGCACCGACACCACCGTCGCGAGCCCGACGAAAAACAAATCCTGCCAGACCAGCG
>DATKCB010000410.1:0-5559 GCA_035513495.1 Planctomycetaceae bacterium
GCCCGAACCCGGATCACAGGCCGTTGAAAAAGGGGACTGGCTCCGAGCACGAAACGATATCCCTGGGAGAATTCAAGTGTTTGCGAGGTGCCTGTCCCCTTTTTCAACACGCTGTGAGTGGTGCGTGTTTGGGGCCACCCCGTTGGGGTTTCGGTTTTTTTCCAACTCTGTCCCCGGGGTTCCGCTCCGCTGCACCCCGGGCTGACAACGGGCCGGGCCTTCGGCCCTGTGATTGACGGTTAGTGATCGATCTGTCACTCGGAATCGTCATCCTCGACGATGAACGGCTTATCGGCCCGAAGAGGTTTGATGCCGGGAATGCGCATCTGGAAACCGAGATCGTCGGGTTCGATGGTTGTGTAGTATTTTCCTTTTCGAGACTTCAGATCGGTCCCGCCATCGTCTCGAAGATTTTCGAAGACACTGTAGACGACTGGCCCTTCGGGCTGATGAACATACTTGAGAGGTTTTCCATCGTAGATGTCGATGGGAGCTTCGTCGAGATAGTCGGGAACGAGTTCGTCGAGAATTTCGGGAAAGTGGCCGTGATCCCTGTAAAAGGCTTGTCCGGCAATCGCTGTCAGCAGCGTTCGGAAACGGATCTCTTCAATGTCAATTTTCGTTTGGAATTGTGTGAGACCGGGTAACGTTTGTTTTGCGATTAATGAATCATAGAGAAGACGTTCGAATTCTGCGGAGGAGATTGATAGAGGTTTTGCGGTTGCCGCCGTTACTGACGTGGGGATCAGATATCGATCTTCAAGGGAGGGATCTCGCTCGAACGGTAAAAGATCACAGGAGAGTAATCGATTGTAAAATTCGAGACGAATCAAGCGGAACGAGAACTCCGGTTCACCCGCTAGATACATTTCAAAAGGATTGGAAGGAACATTTCTGACATAATAATCTTCCCAGGATTTTCCATCGACGCCCGAATGTGCCTTTTCGATCGAATTCATTTGCATCAGATATTCGACCTGAAAGACGGTCGATGATTTTGCGGTCAACTTCCAGTCTGTCTGCAGGTTGCGAATCGCATGTTTCAAGAGTTCATCAGACACCCGAGGATTTGTCGCCCAGTCGTCGAGTTGTTCCGAAACCTCCGAAAAAATTGATGCTCCAAGCCCACGTTCGATCAAGCTACCATTTGTCCCGCAGTGCCTGCTCGATCGAATCGCAGCCCGATACCACTCCCAGGCTTCCGACAGATTGTCTTCGGCTTCGAGCTTTCTGGCAAGCAGCGATGCCGAGAGCGTCAAAGTAGAGAGAGTGAAGTCGACGTCCAGATCAACACTGAAATCGTTTTCGTTTACTGGAAAAGGGAGAGCCTGTTGTTGCTGGGTTCCCTTTTTCCATTCTTTTAAAGCGAGTTGATTATCGATCAGAAACTGACGGACCTCGTCATCCGCCAGGTGCCAACCCTCCCGGAGGATACCCCGAGGATCGGGTGTCTCGAAATCCCCATGAATGAGATTGAGCACGTGATCCGTAGGCGAATGAAATAGTTCCATCGCTTCTCTGTAATGGGTGTACGCATTCTCGTCGTCTGGAATCTCCAGCGACAACAGCGGCTTTGGATCGAACGGCTCGGGAACATTCGGCACATCCCGCAAACGCCATCCGCGGATGATCATCGGCGAAATCAACAGCAGCACCAGCAGAAACACCGGAATCGCCACCTTCGGCCGCAACAACGTCGCGAGCCGCGACCGTTTATTTTCAGGAGGAAGTGTGGCGGGGATTTCGGGCATCGGGAATCCTGACGGAAAGTCCTGTCCACAATAACAGGCAACAGCCAACGAACGCAAAATCTCTCGATTGCGATCAACGGAATCCCTGAAAAAATTGCGTCGAACGGTCTCCTTCGTTCGCAAAAGAACGCAATCGCCTATGTAAACCCAACTTTCGTGACTTTCGATTTTTTCGTGGTTGACCCGGTAAGCCCCTCTGTTGCGCAACAAACTCGCTATAGATAGAGAGGAATTTCAACGTGGAACGCCGACAGCCGAAATTCGAGAGGAAGAAATGTTCAATTTCGAATGTTCAAGGTTCAAAGAATCTGATCCCCGATCCCGCGCAGGCTCGCCGCGCAACACAGAATGATGAAACAAGCAGAATTCCCGAATATTTCCGAAACTACTTTAAAACCGTCCAAATCTCTCGGGTTTTGGCTCAAGTTGAGAACTTGAGAACTTGAGCTCTTCCAAAAAGCTCAAGTTCTAAAACTCCGGGGAATATTGACGAGCGCCGGCGCGAGTTGTGAAACAAAACCGGCCCTGTTCTTTGGCAATCTGTCATCAATTTGAGACACCTCCCTGTCAGCCAGTGGACGGGAGGTGCGATCCGGCGCGCAACATCCAGCCACAGCTCGGTGAAATATTTCGGAAGAAGTGGGAAAAGTTTGAACGCTGCGAAAAGTGGGAAGAGTCAATGAATCGAGAGACCGCGCGAAGCAGTCAACTTTTCGCACTTTTCCTACATTTCGCACTTTTCCCACTCAGAGTAAGGTACCGCAGACTTGGAAGCCTACGCTTACTTCAACAAATGCGCATTCGCCATCGAGATCCCCGACAGCATCGACCCGATGATCCCGAGAAAACCCTGGTCGGTTCCGCAGAGGTAGAGGTGCGGGATCGGGGTGGTGCCGGAGAGTTGTTTGGTGGGAGAACCGTAGACGGCTCCGTTGATGTGGCCGGTGAATTTGCGGATCGTGCGGGGGGTGAAGACGTCCTGGTCGATGATGTGGCCGCGGAAGTCGGGGACGAGCTTCACGGCGTTGTCGATCATCGCCCGGGAGTGTTTTTGTTTTTCACTCTGATAAACTTCCTCGTCCTCCAGGCCGAGCCAGTAATGAAAGTCGGCGAGGGCCGTGATGTTGATCTTCGAGTATTCGAGCGGCTCGTCGAACTGGTAGTTGTTGGGAGAGCAGATGATCCCGCTTCGCAGATCGACCGGTGTGGGAGGGTTTTCGTAACGAAAGTCGGTTTGCGTCGAAAAGAACACGATCGTGTCGCGGTGTCCGAGATCGGACGGTTCACAATCGAGCGACGAGATCGATTCAACGAACGAAATCTGGCCGGTGGAATCCTCTTCGGAAACAAACTCTTTCTCGCAGAGCCGTTGCGTCTCGACGAGTCCGGCGGACGAGAGGATGTTGTCAGCTTCGAGAATCTCGCCGCTGTCGGTTTCGATCGCGTACGCTCCCTGTTCGTTGTGGAGAATCCGTTTGACGCCGGTCCGGAGTTTGAGTTCCCCACCTTCCCCGCGAAACTTCTTAATCAGCACCCGCAGGATGCGGCGAATCCCTTCGTAGGGCCGCGCGAAGCCTTCCTGCAGGATGCTGCGGAAGATGATCACGAACTGCCGCAGGTCGAGATCGTTCGGAGTCGCACTGCTGTAAAACAGAATCGGACAGAACAGCATATTTTCGAGCAGCGGATCGGAGATGTACGACTTCACGACTTCCCGCGCCGATTGATAGCCTTCCGTCGAGGCAAACGGATCGTAACCATCGATGTAAGCGACCAGTTTGCGAAAGCCGTCGATCTGTTCGGGGAAGTTTTTCGCGACCTGCGAGGTGAGCAACTCGAAATCGTTGTTCATCCGGAGGCGGCAGTCAGGGAAGACGACCGCCGATTCGATTTGCGGACAGAGCGCGAAATCGTCCCACGAAAGCCGCAACTGCCGCAGCAGTTTGGTCAGCGGCTTCCCTTTAGCCCCGCGATCCGCGTAGTTCGTGACGGCGTGCAGTCCGACGTCGTAGTCGCGTTTGCGGAGGCGATAGAAAGAGTTCAGTCCGCCGATGGTGGTATGGCGTTCGACGATGCAGACGCGCCGGTCGTAATACGCGAGTCGAATCCCCGCCGCCAATCCCGAGAGTCCGGCACCGATGATGATCGTGTCGTATTTCACGGGTGAGTCCGTCCGCTACGTGGCCGAGCGAGTTCCATCGAAGCCGACGTCCGCGAGCAACGCTCAGGCGGCGCTTTCGACGTCTTTGAGAACGGGCAACAGATAAGTCACCGTACTGTCCATCGAGATCAGATTCGGATAATCCTCTTCGGGGATTTCGATGCGGTACCGTTTGCGGAGTTCCATCACGATATCGAGGAAGTCCATGCTGTCCAGTTCCATCTGCTCGCGGAACGGCTGCGCGTCGTCCAACTCAGACAGATCCTCATCGGGAGCGATCTTGTCGAGGATGTCCAGGATGACTTGTCGAATCTGCTCTTCGTTCATTCGCGTCTCCGGCGGGGTTTCGGCGGGGTCGAACTCGACCTGGCGAAACGCTCGCCTCCTTACTGTCCGCTGTTCGTTATAAGTCCTGATACTCTTTCACTCTTGGTATTTTTTCACGATGAGAACCGAATTGATTCCCAGCATTCCGAACGAGTTGTTGAGAATGTATTCGACGCGAGGCATTTCTCGCGGTTTGTTGGCTACTAGTTGGGGCAGGTCGCACTCGGGATCCGGATCGTCGAGATTGATTGTAGCGTGTGCCATTCGATCTTCAAAGGCAGGAAGGTTGCCTAAAAGCTCCAATGCCCCGGCGGCTCCCATCGCGTGACCGATGAAACTTTTCGTATTGTTGATCGCCAGTGAAGGCCGGTCGCCGAACACCTGACGGAGCGCCTTCGATTCTTCGATGTCCCCCTGCTCGGTCGCGGTGGCGTGCGAACTGACGATATCAATGTCATCGGGCGAAAGTTGCGCTCGCTTGAGGGCCAATTGTAGACATTCGGCCTGTCGAGTCCACGAGGGGAGCACGAAATCGCTCGCATCGGAATTCATCGCATGGCCGACGATTTCCCCGTAGATTTTCGCGTTTCTCCGCTTGGCATCGGATAGCCGCTCAAGTGTACAGATGCCGCCCCCTTCGGCAACCACGATTCCCGTTCGGTCCCGATCGAACGGACGGCAGGCTTTGGCCGGGTCTTCGTGTGAAGCGAGGGCTCCCTGACTCTGGAAACTCGCGAAGATGCCGAATGTATGGATGCTTTCGGACACCCCACCGCAGATCGCCAGATCGACTTCGCCCAGCCGGAGCATCTGCAAGCCTTGAATAAATCCCGCATTCCCCGCAGCACAGGCGGCCCCGACCGTCAGATGCGGACCGGTGATCTTCATATTGATGGTCACCTCTCCGGCGGGATTGTTGGCGACCGTTCGCGGATTATGGTGGTGCGACCAGACTTTGACGTCGTAGTCGAACTGCGTGATTTCGTAGATTTCGTTCTCGGTCTCGACGTTTCCGTGCTCGGTGATGCCGAGATAGACCCCGACCCGGTCCCGGGGATAATTCTCCCAGTCGAGCCCGGAATCCTTCACGGCCTCATTCGAACAGTAGATCGAAACTGAACCGGCCCGGGTTCCGCGACGGGACTCTTTCCGTTTCTGGTACCGCGTCACCTCGAAATCGCACACGCCCGCGACCGTGGGAGGCATGTAGCGAGTCTCGAACGGGACGACTCCCGACTTGCCGACCAACAGATTCTGGCGGAATTCGGCCAGTGAATTCCCATTGGGAGCCGTCAGACCAATCCCGGTGATCACAATTCG
>DATKCB010000411.1:0-2937 GCA_035513495.1 Planctomycetaceae bacterium
GAAGTAGGTCCAGATCGCACCTTTGTTCAATTCCGGATCGGGAATTCGCAGTTTGAATTTATTGATCAGCAGAGAACTCTGTCCGCTGGCATCCACCACCACATCGGCTCGCACTTCTCTCGTCTGGCCCTCTTCGTCCACGATCTGAACTCCGACCGCCCGGTCTCCCTCGAACAGCACGTCGAGCACCCGTACGCCTTCGTGGACTTTGGCTCCATGTTCCCGGGCGTTTTGCAGCATCATCGGGTCGAACTCGCTGCGGCGCACCTGCCACGTCTGCGAACATTCGTGCGGTTTGTTGTCGTGAAAGTAGAACGGGGCGGAGAGCTTGCCCGAGGCGTTGACGAATTGCACGCTGTACTTTTTCACGAAATGGCTCGACTTCATCTTGTCGAGCATGTTGAGCCGCTTGAGTACCCAGTACGTTTCGGGGATCAACGACTCGCCGATGTGGTAACGGGGAAAGAGTTCGCGTTCGAACAGCTCGACCCCGAATCCCTGCTGGGCGATCAATGTGGAAACCGTGGATCCGGCGGGTCCGCCGCCGATGACAACGACGTGTGGACTTGAGTGAGCCGAGGTGGAGTGAATCGACATGATGTAATCCTGGGGATGTAAGTCTGGGTTTTCGATCCAGCGGCGAGCGGAGGTTCAATCTCACTCGTCGACGAACGACAGATTCTCGGAATCCTCGTGCGGTTGCCGCGCTGCCTTGAGCAGTTTGACGAGTTGGCGCTGCGACTTCACATCGAGATGTCCCAACTGACGAAGATGACACTTTTCCACGGAGTCGCGTAGCTCCTCGAGCAGTTTCAGTCCTTGAGGAGTGATGCAGACTTCGACGACCCGGCGATTGTCGGGCCTCCGCGTGCGACTGAGCAGATCGCGCTGTTCCAGGCGGTCGAGCAGGCGCGTCATGTCGGGGGCACGTGAGATCAGACGGCTCCCCAGGAGCAGCGTCGGCATCGAACCAGGGTACACCGACTGCAGCAGCCGCAAGGTGTTGTACTGCTGAGCCGAGAGTCCCGCCTGTCCGAAGGCTTCCTCTTCGAGCGATTTGAGGCAGTCGTAAGTGCGCCACAAATTGAGGAACACTTCCTGCTCCAACGAATCGAATCGCGGGGGACGGGGACGGGTTTCGGCGAGAGGAGTGCGTGAGGCTTCCATGTCGGTGATAATATCCGTTTCGACAACAGTCGTCAAGACATGTGTTGTCGGGACAATTGCTGGACTGGCAGCCCTTGTCTGATCTGGATCGCTCGAAACTCATCGCTCTGGCTGATGGATCCTTAAACTCGGTCCGTTCTGTCTTGGCGCGAGCGGGTCATCGGGAGCCAAACTGATCTTGAAAGTGCTCGAACTTCTGTGCAGGATATTCGGGTCTCATTTGAGATGAATTTGCTTTCGGTGGAAGGGAGCGGGATTCGCTCCATGACCATCGAAGCGAATTTCCCGCTCGACCTGGCAAGTACGAGCGGGCGGACGGTTCACAGCATCATTTCTCACCAGAGTGGTGCGAACCCGGCTTTCGGCAGTCTTCGTCAGACTGTTCACAGGGGAAGTTGCGGTTCGTCGAGAAAGCAGACATCGATGATTTCGCGGGCAGTCAACGCTCTGGCTGGGAATGTATTAGTCTTGAACAAGTTTTACAGCGCCATTCACGTGCTGTCGGTTCGCAAGTCGTTCTGCCTGTTGAGCAAGGGATCGGCGGAGGTCGTGTCGGTCGAAAACGAGGCGTTTCGAGGTTACGATTTTTCCGAGTGGATCGAACAGAGCATTCTCAAGATCGAACTCGAAGCGGTCCACCCCGACGAGGACTGGATTCAATCGGTCAACTTTATGGTGCAGGTTCCGCGGATCATTCGCCTGGTCAACTACGACCGCATGCCGCGGCATGTCGTAAAGTTCAATCGCCGGAATATCTTTCTGCGGGACGAACACGAATGCCAGTACTGCGGTCAGCGCTTCGGACAGTCGCACCTGTCGCTCGACCACGTCATTCCCCGCAGTCGGGGAGGAGCGATGACCTGGGAAAATATCGTGAGCGCGTGCCTCAAATGCAACGTGAGGAAAGGGGGACGGACGCCTCAAGAAGCGGGGATGACGCTTCGGCAGAGTCCTTCCAAACCTCCCCGCAATCCCGCACTCGAGATGCAGCTTTCCAAGCGAAAATACGCCTGCTGGAAGAAGTTTCTGTAACGCGAAACGTCCAGGCAGACTCACTCGCGTTTTTGCAGTTCAGCGAGATAGATGGCCGTGATCGTCTTGCCTAGCTCGTCTTGCTCGTGCGATGAGTAATACGAAACGAGCGCGCGCCCTTGTCCGAGATCGACAAAGCCGGGATAGGAGTTGTCGCCTCCGCTGGGTAACTCGGCGAACTCGACGAGGGCGTCGTTTTTCAGCCAGTAGAGCGAGGTCTTCGCGGGAGTGTCTTTTGTTTTCCGGCCACCCACGAGCGTCAAGCCGTCCCACTTCGCGACGAGCGGCCCTCCGATGTAGCGGTCGAGGTCTATCCGGTCAAAACGAAGAAATGGTGGCTTGCTTCGACAGAGCTGCGCATTACGCCCCGAACCGCTGCGGGCGATGGCGAGGATCGATCCGTCCGGCTCGAACAGAAACGCGGTTTCGTCTCCATAATCGTCCTGAAACAAACCTCGGTGCTGCCAGTTGAGGCCGTCATCGCTGACGAGAATCGCCGACTCGACGATCGGATCGCGTTCTTCGCGGGAGGTCGTTTCCTGGAACTGATTTTTTCGACGTCCGCACAGGAATGCCTGCTTGCCGTCGGTTGCTGCGCGCCAGATGTAATGACCGTACGTTCCTTCGAGCATTTGCGGATCGCTCCAGTTCGATCCGTCGGAGGACCAGACGGCGTATCCGAGATGCTGATTCATGTCTCGGGTTTCAGGAGCGGAATCACCGCAATACCACGTCCCG
>DATKCB010000412.1:0-8224 GCA_035513495.1 Planctomycetaceae bacterium
GTCCAACCGGGCGGCAATGGCGGCGAGATGGCAGGTGTTCATCGCCTGCACGTGGCTGAACACGTCGGAGACGGGGAGTCCCCCCTCGGCGATGCAGCGGTAGAAGTTGTGCTTGTGTCCTTCGAACTGCTTGCCGTTGTAGAGTGCCGTGACGTCCTCTTCGGTGTAGTGATCCTTGTCCCAGTTTTCATCGATCGGCTGCCCCGTGATCTTACCCCGGTTGACAAAGATGCGGCCTTTCGTCCCTTCGAACAGAATGCCGTTGTCCCCCTCGCTGGTGATGTCCATGACGGTTCCATTCTCGAACTTGCATTTGACCGAGAACTTGTGCGACGTGTTGTAGCTGTCGTCCGCCGTGGGATAACCCTCCTTGAACGGCACTGGATGCTCGCAGCCGGTCCCGTCGATTTCGACCGGTCCCATATTCGCTTTGTGATGGCCGATCGCCCAGGTCGCGATATCGACGTGATGGGCGCCCCAGTCGGTGAATTTTCCGCCGGAGTATTCGTACCACCAGCGGAACTCGGAGTGGCAGCGTTTCTGGCGGTAGTCGACTTGGGGAGCCTGTCCGAGCCAGAAATCCCAGTCGAGTTCCTGGGGAACTTCCGCCACGGGGAACGGTCCGCCGGTCGGTGATCCGTTGATGCCGACAGTGATATTCTTAATGTCTCCCAGCAAACCTTTCTGGACCATGTTGACCGCTCGGAGAAATCGACCGCGATCGCTGCGCTGCTGAGTACCGACGAAAAACACCCGATCGGAATATTTCTGACAGGCTTTTCGGATCAACTGATTTTCTTCGAGTGTCAGCGTGAGCGGTTTCTGGCAGAAGACATGCTTCCCGGCCTGCAAGGCTTCGATCGCGATTTTGACGTGCCAGTGATCGGGAGTCACCACCGAGACGACGTCGATGTCGTCCCGTTCGAGGACGCGACGGTAATCGCCGTAGGCGTCGGCCTTCCCTTTCCCGATCTGCTGATCGTTCCTGGCGCGATCGGCGTGCCGCGAATCGACGTCGCACACCGCGAGGATGTCCCCGAAGTTCGCATGACCTTTCGCGTCACCGGTTCCCATGCTGCCGACACCGATACAGCCGATCCGCGGCCGGTCGTTGGCCGTCTGATTGGCGAACGCCGGTTGAGACCAGGTGAAGTAAGGCACGACGGTTCCGGCGGCGGCAAGCGCCGAGGTCGATTTGAGAAAATCGCGGCGGGTGGATTGATTCTGACTCATGGAAGCAGATCCTCTCGATCTCTGAACACAATTGGCAAGAAATCGCATCCTTAAAAACCGGTAGTGACCTTGTTTTTTCAATGCGAACGCAGCGAACCAGTCTATCCTGCGGGTTTGAACGACTCAAACAGTTTTTGGGAGGTTGGGCTTCCTGCGAAGGAATCGCAAATTCCCGATTGCATTCGGAAAGCGGGTTCGTCATCCTGAGAGTCTTCCCGAAAATGCCGGATCGTTCGCATTTTCGGCGACCGGAAATCTCGAAGTTCTACCAGACCAGTCAAATCACTCTGAGGATCACGCACCATGCGCAACATCTCTTGTCTCATGTTTTCGACTCTGCTGCTGGCGGGAACGATGCGTTTCGCCGACGCGCAATCACCCGACAACGCCCTGACCGATGCGGAAGCCCGCAGCGGCTGGAAGCTCTTGTTCGACGGCAAATCCGCCGAAAATTTCCGCAATTACAAGAAAGACACGCTCTCCGACGGATGGGCCGTGGAAGACGGGGCCATCGTGCGCAAGAAAGGGGGGGCGGGCGACATCATCACCAAGCAACAGTACGGCAGCTTCGATCTGCAACTGGAATACAAAATCTCCAAAGCCGGAAATAGCGGGCTGATGTTCCACGTGACCGAAGACAATCCCGCCCCGTGGCATTCCGGTCCGGAAGTCCAGATTCAGGACAACGTCGACGGCCACGATCCCCAAAAATCGGGCTGGTTGTATCAGCTTTATCAGCCGCGAAAACCTGCCTGGGTTACGCAAGCGGAATCTCAGGTCGGAGTCAAGACCCCCGATACCGAAGACGCCACGCGACCGGCGGGTGAATGGAACCATCTCTATCTCCGCGTGACTCCGCAGGAGGGGGAAGTCTGCCTGAACGGTGTGAGTTACTTCAAATTTCAGGTCGGCAGCAAAGATTGGAACGAGCGCGTCGCCAAGAGCAAGTTCGCCAAGATGGAAGGGTTCGGCAAAGCGGGGAAAGGTCACATCAGCCTGCAGGACCACGGAAATCTGGTTTCGTTCCGCAACATCAAAATTCGGGAACTCCCTCCCGACGGACCGGCCCCGAATCCGATCGACGGACAACTCGCCGGCGTCAAAACGGTCGAGGCATTTCCGAAACTCGAGTGGGAAGGCTGGGATCCGATCGATGAACGCGGCAAACCGCAGACGATTCGCCCGCTCGATCTGATGTCCTCCAACGACGGCACGAACCGGCTGTTTGTCATGAGCCAGTCGGGCATGATTCATACGTTCGTCAACGATCCCAATGCGACGAAGGCGAAGATGTTTCTCGACATTCGAGCGCGCGTGCACGACTGGCAGAAAGATAATGAAGAAGGTTTGCTCGGTCTTGCCCTGCATCCGGAGTTCGAGAAAAACGGACGACTGTTCGTCTATTACACCGCTGAAGAAAAACCGCATACGTCGTACGTATCGCAGTTCACGGTCTCCAGGGACGATCCGAACAAGGCCGATCCGAACAGCGAAAAAATCGTGATGGTGATTCCTCAGCCGTTCGCAAACCACAACGGCGGTTCGATGGCCTTCGGTCCCGACGGATATCTCTATATCGGACTGGGAGACGGAGGGAGCCGCAACGACCCGATGGCGAATGGACAAAATCTCGAAACGTGGATGGGATCGGTCCTCCGCATCGATGTCGACGGAAAACAGAACGGCCAAAACTACGCGATTCCCGCCGACAATCCGTTTGTTTCGCGATCGGGAGCGAAACCCGAAATCTATGCCTACGGATTTCGAAATCTGTGGCGGATCGACTTCGATCCGAAAACCGGAACGCTCTGGGGTGGCGACGTCGGACAGGATTTGTGGGAAATGATTTACATTATCCAAAAAGGGGGCAATTACGGATGGAGCGCCCGCGAGGGGACGCACCTGTTCGGCAACCGCCCCGCGGAGGGGCCGTTTATTGCCCCCGTCTGGGAATACGACCACCAGATCGGCAAGTCGATTACCGGCGGCTGCGTCTATCGCGGGAAAGCCGTGCCCGAACTGGATGGTGCTTATCTCTACGGCGACTTCGTGACGGGACGCCTGTGGGCGCTCCACTACAATGCCGACGCGGGTAAAGTCGTCAGCAACAAACAGGTCGCCTGGAACAACCTTCCGATCTCGGGATTTGGCCAAGATGACGCCGGTGAAGTCTACATCATGATCCCCTCCCCCAACGGGAAAGCGATCTTCAAACTGGTAACGGAATAATTGGAATCGAAACAACCATAATTGAACACGCCTCATTCATCGATTGAATGAGGCGTGTTTTTTTCCGGCCTGATTTGTCAGGTGAAGTGAGAACAGCCATGTGTGAGGCACACCTCTCTCGTCGCGAGATATTGACAACCTCGTTCTCGGTGCTGCTGTTTCCGCCTGTGCTTCAATCTTCGAATATCCCGCAAAAAGAATTGGATTTTCTCGTCGTCACCGACACGCATCTTGGTTACAAGGATCAGGAGGCCGCAGCCAGGCAATGGGAGAAGACGGCGACGGAACTGAAAACCGAACATGGAGACTTCATCCTGCATCTCGGAGATGTGGTCGACGGCGGACGGGAAGCACAGTATCCCATCTACAAAAAGATTCGGGATTCAATCGGCAAGCCGGTGTTTGAGATTCCCGGAAATCACGATCCTGCGGATCTCTTCTCCAAATACCTTCGCAATGAAATCGATATCGTCATCGATCGGGAATGGCTGCGGATCCTCTTGCTCAATAACGCTCACACAGACTCGCATGACGGATTTTTGACATCAGAACAAATCGGTTGGATCAACCAGCAGTGCAGCGATGCTGCTAAAAGCGAAAAACAGGTGCTGATCTGCATGCACGTCCCGGCTCACACCAACAAACATCCCGACCGGGGTTGGTACGTCAAACCGAAGGACGGACAGGTAGAGTTCTACGCTTTACTCGACAAACACAAAGATCAGATTCTGGCCCTGTTTCACGGACACTTTCACAACGGACTCCGTGGTTGGGACGATCGCGCGCCGATCCACGAAATCTGTTTTCCGTCGGTCCTCTATAACTTGAACCGAAAACTTGAAGAACAACACGCGCCCGGATACAACCCGCTGGAGTTTCGACCGGGACATACGCGGGTGACGGTCAACTCCGAGTCGATCAGACTCGATTACAAACCCGTGGGAGTAGACGTGAGCGTGAGTAAACAATTGAGGTGAAAGGCCAAGGTAATCTCATGAACGCTGATCCCGTTCAATACCGATGCTGCTGCGGACACGAAATCCGTCTCTGCGATCCCGCTCCCGAAAGTTACAGGCTCCTCAACGAACAGAACTACGAGGAATTGATCGTCAATGAGGCCCACCTCTTTCAAACTGAGAACGACGGTTCCGAAGAGCGTGCCGACTTGTTTTTCGATCAGTCTCAGCGTATTGGCAGTCTGGTGATCTGCCCGAAGTGCGATCGATTGATCGTCATTTTTCCTCGAGACTCGGCACGCAAGTCAGAGCAGTTATTCCACTACTATCACAAGTGCGAGGAACAACCCAAGAAACAAGCATAGGACGAACCCGGAAAAATATGCCCCCGCTCTCCGTAACAATCGCGATTTACCAAACCCCGATTCATTCCGCTTCACCCGACAGGACTTCGCGATAATACGCGATGGTCGGTTTCAAACCTTGTTTCAGCGGAACCTTGGGTTCCCATCCCAGGACTTCGCGGGCGCGGGTGATGTCGGGACAGCGTTGTTTGGGGTCGTCGAGCGGAAGCTCTTCGTGGACCAGTCGGGAGTTTGATCCGACCTGCCGCAGGATTTCTTCTGCCAGTTCGATCATCGTGTACTCCCCCGGATTCCCCACGTTGACCGGTCCGATCGTCTCGTCCTGATCCATCAACCGCATCATCCCCTCGATCAGATCGCTGACGAAACAGAACGAGCGGGTCTGCTTTCCGTCTCCGTAAATTGTGATATCTTCACCGCGCAGCGCCTGCATGATGAAGTTGGAAATCACGCGTCCGTCGTGCGGGTCCATTCGCGGACCGTACGTATTGAAGATCCGGATGATGCGGACATCGACACCGTGCGCGAGGTGATAATTAACCAGCAGCGACTCAGCGACCCGTTTTCCCTCGTCATAACAGCTCCTCGGACCAAGCGGATTGACGTTTCCCCAATAATCTTCGGTTTGGGGATGAATCGTCGGATCACCGTACACCTCAGAGGTCGAAGCGTGCAGAATTCTCGCTTTACAGCGTTTCGCCAGACCCAGAATATTGACGACACCCACCGTCGAGGTTTTGATCGTTTTGATGGGATTGAACTGATACGCCACCGGCGACGCCGGACACGCAAGGTTGTAAATTTGATCGGCTTCTAGATACAGCGGATGGACGATGTCGTGCCGGATCAATTCGAACCGCGGATGCCCGATCAGATGTCGGATGTTTTCCTTGCGTCCCGTAAAATAATTATCGACGCAAATCACATCGTCACCGCGTTCGATCAATCGGTCGCACAAGTGGCTCCCGAGAAATCCCGCTCCTCCCGTCACCAGAATTGTACCCATGTTGCTCGTTTCCGGATGTTGCTTGTTCTATCGACGCAGCGAGGGTTTGTGTCCGCAAGACCCAGCCAGACCCTCCACGCCCGTGTTCCTAGTTCACACTGATAGCCGAGAGAGATCATAACACGCAACCGCAGGACGTAAATTTTTGAAGCGAAACGCGGAAATCCGCCGTCATTTCGAGGGGAGAAAGCGCGGTCCCGGTTGCGTATTGAAGTAAAATCCGGCGGCGTATTGTTCGATCTGTGCTTTTCCCCGCAGGACTTCCTTCTCTCGTTCGGCAGGATTGAACAGACTTCGGTGTTCGACCGAAACGGCGACCGATTCCCAGGCGTCGAATCGTTCGCACAGTGCGAGCGCGACGGCATATTCGAGTCGAGGTTGCGGGTTCAGGGGAGCTTTCAATTGATCGAGCGACCAGCGATCCGCCGCGAAGACTTCAGCCACAGCGTCTCCTTGCACCAGTCCGAATTTTTTTCGTGTCTGATGAGGGAACTCGGGAGAGATCTCGCTCGCCGGCTGAAGCAGTTCGATCTGCACCACCTTGCTGCGCGGACTGTAAAGGCTCCAGCCCATCCACTCGTCGACTACCCCCACGAATCGCCCCAACGGAAAGACGACGACGATCGCGCAAGCTATGACGAACAGCATCGAAGGCAGATCCCACTTGAGCTTCGGCGGGATGATGTCGTCCGGCCGAGTCCAAATCCACATCGCCAGAGCGACGAACATCCCGTTCCAGACGATCACTCCCCATTCGTGATCGAGGCCCCACGGACTGAAAACGGCGATCAAGATAAAATGCATCACCATGGCCAACGTTGCCGCGAGCTGGCGAGATTTGGACCAGAGCAATCCGATCGCGATGCAGAATTCGACTGCGGGGAACAAATACGGCAAATGATAGCGAGCCGAATCGGTCAATCGGCTCGGTTCCAGCTTCACGACCCGCAATAATCCTTCCAGGAGCAACTTTCCATGGTGTTCGAGAAACAGCGGATTGGCTTTCGAAATCGCGGAGTAGAAATAAATGCTCGCCGTCAGCAACGTGACGGCGGTTCTCAGGCGATGCTGCGGCATGAAGACGATCAGGAAACCGAGCCACAACGCCTGAACGAACCAGGGTTGTGCCCGGTGCTGATCTTCCAGAATCAACGCTAGACCCGCCGTGAGGAGCAACAAGGCTCCGATTCGGCTCTGACGATGGCGGAAAGAACCCGCCAGCAGCAGCAGACAACCCAGTCCAAAGATTCCCAGCCAGGTCCAGGCCCATCCGTCCGTCCAGACGAAACCCGGTTTCAAGGGGATCTGAGGAAATTGACTCTGTGGAGTCCATAAGGGCCAGGAACAGGCGATCAGACCCCCCAGAAACAGTGCCAACAGCACCTGCAAATGGAGAACGCAGCGTGGGATCGCCCGCCGACCCAGCAGTTTCATTTCTTCCTTGGTCAGAAGAGTTTCGGGAGTGGCTGACAAGATTGTGATTTCCGCCAGAACGCTCTATGATAGAGAGCTTGAAGACCTTTCAGCATCTTAATTCAGGATACGATCCGATGGTTTATCGTCCACGCACAAAATTGAAAAAATCTCGTAAATCGAACCGTTGTCCGAAGTGCGGCAAACTGACCGGCATGCTCAAACGCTGCAAAACCTGTCACAAGGCGCTTCGATAACACAAGGTGATCGACCCCGTCTGGTCTCGCGTCATCAATATCAATACACGCTCACAATGGGAACAGCCCGGTATGAAACCGGGCTGTTTTGTTTGGTGACGATGCAAATTCGTCTATTTTTCATACGGTTTTTCGGTCTCGGCCGAACCACCGAACGATTTGCGGAATGCTTTCTCCTGACTGGCGACGGTTTCTTTCCCACCCGTGAATTTGACGAAATAGATCCCCTCATTTTCGATCATGAGGATCACGCCCAGCATCCGGGAATTCGGCACCTCTTTCGTTTGCATCCGCACAGGCGGTCCAATCGACTGTTTGTAAGTCCCCGAGATGTCCGCCAGGACGTAATCTCCCTGAGGAGCCTTCCCCTGCGTGACTTTGACTTTACGGCCTTCGGAAGTGAACTGAGAGATCCACCGGGAAACGTTTGCGTCGACACCTCCCCCTCCCCCCGGGAACGAGGCGATGTAAATTTCGGATTCCCCTTCGTCCTTCACGGGAGCGATTTTGAATTGTCCCAGCCGTAGATTGTTGCTCGGATCTTGGCTTTCCCAACTCTCGGGAACAGTCAGTTTCAGCGAATTGAATTTGACTTCCTTGTCTTCGGCATGAACGAGCGCAGTCATGCAGAGACTCAGCGCCACACAGATCGTCGCCCGCCAGTTCGATATCTTCATCTCAGGCTCCTTTTCCAAAAGTAATTTTGTCTCGATGGTCTTATTGTTGAAAGACCGGAGAGAATTTGCAAATCCAGATCGCTTCGAT
>DATKCB010000413.1:0-2365 GCA_035513495.1 Planctomycetaceae bacterium
GGGTGTTGTCAAATTGATACAGATTTTCAAAGAACAGGGCCAGTTTTGTTTCACGTTCGGCCGAAGTTGACAAATTTTAGGATGTCAAGTTGTCAAGTTGTCAACTTCAGAAAACCTAGGGGAAAACACTCGAAAATGGCCGATTGTGAAGACCGCGCGCCATCAAATTGATGACACTTTGCATGACAAAGCTTGTTTCACAATTCCCGGAGGGTTGGATGTTGTCAAAATGATACACCTCCGATGGAGGGTGGAAGAGTGGAGGGTGGAAGAGTGGAGGGTGGAAGAGTGGAAGGATTTGTGAGTAAGTAGAAAATATGAAGTAGCCTCTGATAACTCCACTTTGAACCTTGAACATTGCACCTTTCGATTGACATTGGGATTTTGGCATTTGACATTCCCGCTCGCACCCGCTTTCCGCTTTTTCCGTTCTGATTGCCTCCTCTACTATCAGGCGGCTTTGTTGCGCAACACGGGGGGTGCGGCGAGTCGTGTCGTTTGACCATGAAAGGCACGGACGACACGAAAAGAGATGTCCGTCGAGATTCGCTCAACTCGTGGAAATCCCTGTTCAGCTCAATTTCCCCAAGCTGCGGAAGCCTTCCGGCTCCTCCTGTTTTGACAGGAGTACCCGAAACGAATTATCATAATGCCCGGAAACTTTTACGCGCTTTGCCGCGTCGAATTTTCTGCACGTTTCGAATGAAGGCACCCCCGACGATGCCCTAAGGGATACAAAACTGATGAACTGCCAACGACTTGTGTTCTGTCTGTCTCTGCTCGCGATGGTCGCGGCAAGTTCGTTTTCCCAGGGCGTTGCTCAGGAGCGTGAGGCCGATCCCGTCGCGGCGGAGAAACCGGACAGCCCCTCAGATGCGACGGTCTTCATCCCGTTCGACAAACTGAAAGAAGTTCTCGGACAAGAAGGGGCGACAGCGGTTCTGCCTTACCTCGACCTGCAAAAACTCAAAGATCTGCTCGAAAAATTGCAGGAAGAACAGCCTCCCGCGGCCGTGATCACCTCGGCGAATTATCTGCTCAAGGCCGAACAGGACGTCGCCAGGATTACCGCCAAACTGAGCGTCAAATCGTATCGCGAGAAATGGTCGGAAGTCGCGCTCCCCTTGGGCGGAGCGACGATCGGCAAAGTGACTGCCGATGACGATCGCATCGTACTCAAGGGAACCGGTCCGGGAGTCTATTCGCTGTATCTCCCCGAGCAGGGCGAGCATCAGGTCGAACTCGAATTGCTGGTCAAGATCCAATCGTCTCCCGACGGAAAGTCGGTGCAGTTCCAGACGCCCGTCGTCGGAATCAGCTCGATGGAAGTCGTCGTGCCCGAGAACGATCAGAAGGTCGAGATCAAGCCCGAATCAGTCAGCTTACCGGTCGAAGCCGCTGCAAACGAAACGCGGACGAAGTTTCATCTGGGAGCCGCGGACAGCATTCGCGTCGGCTGGGCTCCGCAGGCGAGCGTCAAACCGCAGATGGAGTTGCTCACGAGCGTGCAGAACCGGTTGCTGGTCACGCTGGCCGACGGTCTGGTTCACACGCAATCGTCACTCAAAATCGATATTCTGCGGGGCGATTTGTCGCAGGTCCAGTTGCTCGTTCCCACAGGCCATCGCATCCTCGACGTCTCCGCTCCCCAGGCGAAGGTCAAAGGCTGGAAAGCCGAAGACGGCGAGAACGGTCAAATCATCACCGTCGATCTGCTGCAAGCGGCCGAGAAGTCGCTGGAACTCGAAGTTCACACCGAACATCCGCTGCCGGAAGAACCGTTTCCTCTCGCAGGGATCGACGAGGACGGCAACGTCTTCGGAATTCACGTTCGCGGAGCGATTCGCGAAAGCGGCACTCTGTCGATCTCGCATTCGGTCGATTCGCAACTGACGGTCTCCGATCAGACCGGACTGATCCGGGTCGATGCGGGCGATCTTCCCGAAGCCGTTCGCAACAGCGCGCAGGTGCATTACAAATTCTACAGTCCGCAGTTCGCGCTCGTGGCCGGGATCAAGCCGGTCGAGCCCCGAATCATCGTCAACAATCAGACGGTCCTGACGTTTCAAAAGGAACGGCTGCGCGTTCAGACGACGCTCAACTACACGATTGAGCGGGCCGGTGTCTTCGAACTGCAATTGAAGCTGCCTCCGGAACTGACGATCGAAACGGTCAACACCGATCGACTGCGCGAATACACGATCGACGACACCACCGGCGTGATGACCGTTTCGTTTCTGGAAAAGCGGAGCGGCAATCTGAGCGTCAACGTGGTCGGAAACGTAAAACTCGAAGATTCCGACGAGCAACAACTGACGCTGCCGGTTCCCGAGCCGCTCCAGACGTTCCAGGAAACCGGTTCGGT
>DATKCB010000414.1:0-2115 GCA_035513495.1 Planctomycetaceae bacterium
TCGTTCTCTCCAGCGATGCGGACGTCCTGTCCCGTCACGACGGTTTCGCAAAGTCGGAGGATTATCTGAAAACGCTGGCGACCGGCTTGAAAGCGCACCAGATCAATCTGACGTCGGGACAGACCAACACCCGGCGATAACCCGGTCGGAGAGACGTTCTCGCGCGAGCCATATTTCTATAATGCCCCTTGCTCACCGATCGTGTATGCTGTCGAAGGACATCTGACTCGACTCGAGGAGCTCGCTCATGCCAGGACTGTTTCAAACTCTGTTACAATTGATTTGCTTATTCTCTCTCGCCTGCTCGCTCGCGCAGGCCGCCGACAAGCAGCCAAACTTCCTGTTCATTCTCACCGACGACCAGTCGCCCGAAACGCTGAGCGTCTACGGTAACGAGGTCTGTCACACTCCCCACATCGACCGCCTCGCGGCCGAAGGCATGACTTTTCTCGACGCTCATCATATGGGTGCGTGGTCAGGGGCCGTCTGCACGGCCTCGCGGACGATGATCATGACGGGGCGCACCGTCTGGCGGATTCCCGGAGCGAACGGTCCCGGATTGTCGTTTCCCAAGTCGTTCCGCCAAGAGGCCGCGGAGCAGAGCCTCCCGGCGGCGTTCAACCGGGCGGGCTACGATACCTTCCGCACCTGCAAGAACGGGAACAGTTTCAACGAAGCCAACCAGTTATTTACCGTCAGCAAGACCGCAACCAAACGGGAGGGGACTCCCGAAGGCGGAAGCGAATGGCACGGCGACCAGGTCATGGAGTACCTCCAGCAACGCGAATCGAATCAGGATCGGCATCCGTTCCTCATCTACTTCGGATTTTCTCATCCGCACGATCCCCGGTACGCCACACCCGAACTCGCCGCAAAGTATGGAGCCGATAACAAAGGGCCGGGAGAGAAACCGAATCCGAAAGCCCCACCACTACCGATCAATTATCTCCCCGCGCATCCGTTTCATCACGGACACCCCGGACTGCGCGACGAGGAACAGGTTCAGGGCGTGCTGCAGCGTCGCGACGAGGCGACCGTCCGCAACGAAATCGGCCGCGAGTATGCTTGCATCGAAAACATCGATCGGCAGGTGGGCCGCGTGCTTTCCAAACTCGAAGCGATGGGAGAACTCGACAATACGTACGTCTTCTTCACAGCCGACCACGGAATGTCGGTCGGTCGTCACGGACTGATGGGGAAGCAGAACCTGTACGAGCACACCTGGCGGGTTCCGTTTATCGTGCGAGGACCGGGCATCCAGGCGGGCAGTCACGCTTCGGGCTTTATTTATCTGCTCGATGTCTTTCCCACGTTGTGCGATCTGGCGGGAATCCAACCGCCCGAGGTGGTCGAAGGAAAGAGTTTTCGCCCTGTTCTGGAAAGCAAAGCGGAACGCATCCGCGACGTCGTCTACGGGGTGTACACCGGAGGAACCAAGCCCGGGATGCGATCGATTAAAACCGCCGACGGCTGGAAGCTGATCGAATACGACGTACTCGACGGAAAGGTCCGCGAGACGCAACTGTTCAATCTCAACGAGAACCCCAAAGAGTTCCTGACCGAGCACCACGACGCGAAACTGATGCAACTCTTAAACATCAAACCGTCAGATCGACAGATCGACCTCGCCGAGCTTCCGGAATTCGCGGGCAAGCGGAAGGAACTCGAAGCGCTATTGAAGTCGGAAATGGAGCGGCTGGGGGATCCCTACACGTTGAGTGCCAGCAGAAAATAGCAACAAAACCCAGTTCACTTTTCACACTTTTCACACTTTTCACACTTTTCACACGAAAACGCCCGGGAGCGAATCATTCACTCCCGGGCGCGATTCGGTTGAAAATAGTTCGACTCAGACCATCTGAGTCACCAGTTCGTCACGCAGGCGGATCCGGGCTGTGTGCAGCCGCCGCTTGATCGTTCCGATCGGGCTTTCGAACTGCTCGCTCATTTCCTTCAGGCTGTGGCCTTCGATGTAGAACGAGATCAGCGTCTGACGGTCCATGTCGCCCAGCCGCTGCAGACCGCCCCAGACTTCGTCACGGCGTTCGGCCCGCAACAGCGAGTCGAGCGGCGATTCGATTGCCGGTTCGGCAACGCTCGTCATCAGGTCGGGTT
>DATKCB010000415.1:0-3274 GCA_035513495.1 Planctomycetaceae bacterium
GTTCGCACACTGTCCGACCGCGGTCGAGCCGCTGCCAGGCTTGCAGCATCCGGCGCGTCGGATCGACAACTTCTTCTGGGAGGTAAATCGTCGGCGGATCCATCTTCATCATCCGCCGCCGCGCCACGTAAACGGGCATCGCCGCCATGTGGTCGAGATGCGAATGCGTCACAAAGATTGTCTGCAATCCCATGAACGACCAGGGGCTCCCTCCCAGATCGAAACCAACCTTGAGTTCGGGAATCCGGAAGTAACTCTGCACCGCCGCCCGCGAGTACCCCTCGACGGTCATCCCCGCATGCGAGAGCGACCGGACGGGGAGATTGTCCACGGAAGGCTGGTGGGCGTCGGTCAGTGATTCGCTGGGGTCGGGCATGAGGGAGGAGAAATCGAAGCGGGAAAAGTTTGAAAAGTACGAAATGTGTGAAAAGTAGTAGGTGTAAGAGTGAAAGATATCAGAGTCTGAAATGCAGAACCTTAGAGTGTCACCGGCTGTCCCGTTTCGATGCTCTTCGCTTCCGCGTAACAGAGTTTGAGGGCGTTGCAGGCGAGTTCCGCCGAGAGAATCTCCGGAACCTGCCCCTGTTCCAGACCATCCACGGCGGTTTGAAGTTCGGCGGTGAACGCGGCACACCATTCTCCGCCCCCTTCGAGTGTCGGATGAATGACCGCTCCGGTGCTGTCCATCAAACTGAGTGGAAGATTGACGGTCGGCTCTCCCCCGAGGGTGGCGAAGTCGAACATCAGCGTTGCGCGTTCCAGATAAATTTCGAAGCCGTGCCCGAAGGCGTAACCCGGTGCCGCGATCCCTCCGCTGACGCAACTGATGGCGAGATCGCGTCGTCCCTCGTACAGATATTGCGAGTGGACGTGATTGACCAGTCCGCCTTGTTGAATGCCGGTCGAGAAAACTCCGCTCGGAACTCCGCAGGCGAGGCCGATGAAGTGATTGTCGTGAATGTGCAGATCGATGCCCCAGCCCCCTAGCTTTTTGAAGTCGGACATGTCGGACGACCACTCGGGCGGAGCGATCACGCGGCGGAAGTGCGCGGCCCGCAGCTTGCCGTACTTTCCCGAGGCAATCGTCTCGGCGGCGAAGCGGAATTCCGGCATGAACGGAAGCACGTGCGCGACCATCAGCGGGACCTTCGCCTTTTCGGCGGCCGCGACCATCCGCTCGGCGGCGGCAAGATCGATGGCGATCGGTTTCTCGACGATGGTCGCTTTGCCGGCCGCGATCGAATCGAGGACCACCTGCTCGTGCTGATCGGTCGGCAGGCAGATGTCGACCAGATCGACGTTCGGATCGGCGAGCAGTTCGTGGTAGTCGGCATAAGTCGCCACGTCGCTCAAATCGACCTGTCCTCCTCGGGGACCGAAGTTCCCTTGAATCGAAGTCCAGTCCCCCTGGCGTTTTTTCTCGTTCCGCGTTGCGATGGCGGAGACCCGGCCTCCTGTGAGTTGCTGCGCGCCCGTAAAATGGGTGTACCCCATGAATCCGAGACCGATGATACCGATGTTAATCATCCGAAAATCCCCTATTTTTCAATCGTCGTCGTAATGGAACAATGATGCGAGAGACAAGCCTGACGAACTTCGGTCCCCGGCTCAAGCGCGAAAGCCGATTCGCGCGTGCGATTTTGAGCATTCCGCTCGCGAACCGCAAAAATTTCGCGAAAGCGGTTTGTCGGATCTCGTTTGTCGTGTTTACAAAGTGTCCTGCTGGAACCAGTTCCGACACGTCGATCGTTGAAAAAAAACATACTCAATCCAACGTGAGGACCAGCGAGAGCGTAAGTTAATTACCACGCGTCCCACCAGGAATTCCCACCTCGAACTCAAATGAGTTACATCGGCACTTTCCATCAGGAGAATCGAACATGAAAACGGCAAAACGATATCTGTTAGGCGGGACCTTGATCGTCTTGAGCTCGTTCGGATGCCTGTTCCTCTGGAATCAATTCGTCGAAGCGCAGGCTGAACCAAGCGGACCCCCTCCCTTAACCGCCGAAGAACAAGCCAACCTCGCTCACGCAAACAGTCTCTCGCGTGCCTTTCGCACAGCCTCCGAGCGAGTACTCCCTGCGGTCGTCACGATCCGAACCGAAGTCCGGCAGGAGCCTGCGGTGAACCGGGGAGGTCAGAATGAGATCCCCGATCAGCTCCGGAACGATCCGTTCTTTCGCCGATTCTTCGAAGACTTGCCCGAGGGATTCGAACGCTTACCGCGCCGCCCTCAAGAGGGAATGGGTTCGGGCGTGATCATCGATCCTTCAGGTCTCATCCTGACGAATAATCATGTCGTGCGTAACGGATCCAAAGTTGTCGTTCGTTTGCATGACGGGCGCGAATTTGAAGCCACGAAAGTCACGGCCGATCCCCGAACCGATCTGGCGATCGTTCAGATTGAAGGGCAAGGCAAGATTCCCTATGCAGCGCTCGGTGACAGCGACTCGATGACGATGGGAGACTGGGTGATCGCCGTCGGCGCACCCTTTCGCTTGCAGGAATCGGTTACGGCGGGAATCATCAGCGGTAAGTCCCGCGTGATCGGAATCAACGACCGCGAAGAATACTTGCAGACCGATGCCGCGATCAATCCGGGAAACAGCGGCGGACCGCTGGTCAATCTCGCGGGTGAGGTCATCGGGATCAATACGGCGATCTCGACCACCAGCGGAGGCTATCAGGGAATCGGATTCGCGATCCCCGCCAACCTTGCCAAATGGGTCGTCGATCAGCTTCAGGAGCATGGAGAAGTCAAGCGAGCCTATCTGGGTGTCCTGATCCATAATGTGACCTCCCAACTCGCCGATCAACTCGGGCTGAAGGAAGTCCGCGGCGCCTTTGTCGCCGAGGTCAAGCCCGACGGCCCGGCGGGCGAAGCGGGCGTCAAAGTCGGAGACATCATTCTCGAATTCGCCGGAAAGCCGGTGAATCAGTCGAGCGATCTCCAGCGCAACGTCGAACGGAGCAAACTGAACAGCGCGCAGAATCTGGTGGTGTACCGCGACGGTAAACGCGAGACTCTGTCGGTCAAAGTCGCGGAGCTCCCCAAAGATCTGACCACTGCCGATTTTTCCGGATCGAATACCGAAAGCGTTTCGCTGGACGGACTCGGGATCGAGGCCCGCAATCTGGATGAAGAGACCGCAAAACAACTCGGGCTGAACAGTTCGGAAGGCGTTCTCGTGACCACGGTCCAGCGAGGAAGTCTGGCGGAAAACGCCGGCATCGAAGCCGGGTCGGTCATCATCAAACTCGGCCAGGACCA
>DATKCB010000416.1:0-8611 GCA_035513495.1 Planctomycetaceae bacterium
GAGGAACCGACCGAAGTCCGGGCGCAGGAAGCGGGACTCAGCTACGTCAAACTCGACGGAAACATCGGCTGCCTGGTCAACGGAGCCGGACTCGCGATGTCCACGATGGACCTGATCAAACTGCACGGCGGAGAACCGGCAAACTTTCTCGATGTGGGAGGTGGAGCGACTGTCGATCAGGTGTCCGAGGCGTTCCGGATCATCCTCGCCGACAAACACGTCAAGGCGGTCCTCGTCAACATCTTCGGAGGCATCATGAAGTGCGACACGATCGTGGTAGCGCTGCTCGAAGCCTACGAAAAAGTCGGATTCACCGTTCCCCTCGTGGTCCGGCTTGAAGGAACCAACGTCGAAAAAGCCCGCGAAATGCTGGCCGCCAGCGGCCGAGACATCATCGCAGCAACGGACCTCACCGACGCAGCGCGGAAGGTGGTGGCGACGCTGGGCTAACGCCTGCGGCGGGTGGAAGAGTGGAAGGTGAAAGAGTAGAAGGTTATGAATACGAACTCGGAGAGTGCCCACACATTTGAGGAATTGTAGATCTGGAAAGAGTCTCGTAAGTTGGTCAAAGATGTTTACTCGGACTTTGGACGAGGAAATCCTTCGGAATATGATTTTGGATTCAGAAGTCAGATTCAGCGAGCAGCGGTTTCGATCATGAACAATATTGCCGAGAGCTTCGAACGCTCGAGTCCGGCAGATTTTATTCGGTTTCTTGACATCGCGAAAGCATCGTGTGGAGAAGTTCGAAGCATGTACTACACAGCAGAAGATCTTGGTTATGTCTCTTCAGAAATATCAGAGGAACGCAAAAGTCAGACCAGAAAGATTTCCGGTGGCATTGTCTTATTACAACGCCACCTGAAAGCCAAACTGAATTAAATCCATTCACTCTTACACCTTTCACCTTCTACCCCCGAACCAACCATGTCCATCCTAGTCGACCAAAACACCCGCATCATCACCCAAGGCATCACTGGTAAAACGGGACTCTTTCACACCCAGAAGTCTCGAGATTACGCGCGGGATGAGTGTGGACGCTCCGAGGATGTCTTCGTGGGAGGAGTCACGCCCGGCAAAGGGGGGACTGAAATCGACGGATTCCCCGTATTCGATACCGTCGAGGAAGCGCGCGAAAAAACCGGTGCGAATACCTCGCTGATTTTCGTTCCGCCTCCGTTCTGTGCCGACGCGATCATGGAAGCCGCGGATGCCGGGATCAAATTGATCGTGGCGATCACCGAAGGCGTTCCGGTGCTCGATATGGTCAAAGTGGCGGACTATCTGAAAGGCAAGTCCTCGCGTCTGATCGGTCCAAACTGTCCGGGGATCATCACGCCGGGAGTCGCCAAGATCGGGATCATGCCGGGATACATTCACACGCCCGGAACGGTGGGGCTGGTCAGCAAAAGCGGAACCTTGACTTACGAAGCCGCCTGGCAACTCGGAAACGTCGGACTCGGACAATCGACCGCGATCGGCATCGGCGGCGACCCGATCATCGGGACCTCCTTCATCGATCTGCTGAAATTGTTCGAACAGGATCCCGGAACCGAAGCGATTCTGATGATCGGAGAAATCGGCGGGAATGCGGAAATCAAAGCGGCAGAATACATCCAGGCTCATGTCAAGAAACCGGTCGCGGCATTCATCGCCGGGAAAACGGCACCTCCGGGAAAACGGATGGGGCATGCCGGAGCGATCATTGCAGGCGGAAAGGGAACGGCTGCCGAAAAGATCGAAGCCCTCCAGGCGGCAGGTGTCGAAGTCGCCGAAAGCCCCGCCGACATGGGTGCCGCACTCAAACGAGCGATTGAAAAACGCGGCTAGAAGTTAAACGATTCGATGATCTGGACGGAGGAGGGAATCGATGTCGAAGTCCCACGAAACCAGCTACCGCGATCACGAGCGGGTCGCTGAAGGTTTGACCGGTCTCGGTTTCGCCATCGTGACCTTCTCGGACACGAGGACCACCGAGACCGACACCAGCGGTCGTCTTATCCGCGATCTCGTCGAGGCCTGCGGACACCGCGTCGTCCGCACGGCGATTGTCCCCGACGATCCCGAAGCGATCGAACGGACGCTCTGCGCATGTCTGGACGATTCCGAAACAAACGTCGTACTGACGAACGGCAGCACAGGAATCTCCGCTCGCGATACCGCCTTCGAAGTCGTCTCGAAACTGATCGAAAAACGGCTGGATGGTTTCGGAGAGCTGTTTCGCGCCCTCTCCTACGCCGAGATCGGAGCCGCCGCGATGCTCAGCCGGGCGATCGCCGGGAGTGTCGGAACCAGAATTCTGTTCTCGATGCCCGGGTCCTCCAACGCCGTCCGTCTCGGCATGACGAAACTGATTTTGCCTCAGGTTGCTCACATCGTGCAAGAACTCGCGAAACATGCATCACCGGGAGACCGCTGATGGAGCCGGTCGAACTGCCGAGTGCGAAACGTTTCACGGCAAAATTCTGGGTGAAAACTGCCCTCACGATTCTTGTCCTGGGATTCGTGGGATATCGTGCCTGGACCCTGGTGAGAGGGCAGGATTTTTCGCAGTTCTCGATCTGCCCCGGTTGGCTCGCTCTGTCGGGACTGTTTTACGCACTCGGTTGGGGTCCGTCGATCTGGTTCTGGAAAAACCTGCTCGGGTCGATGGGAGAAACGCCGGGCTGGATCTTGTGCGGGAAAGCGTACTTCGCGGGACATCTGGGAAAGTACATTCCGGGTAAAGCGGGCGTCTTGCTGCTGCGGGCGGGAGTGCTGAAAGGACGGAAATTCGGATTCGGAGCGGGAGTGCTGACCGCAGCTTACGAGACCTTGACCTTTATGGGCATCGGACTTGTGGTCGCCGGTTCGCTCGCGCCGGCACTGGTTCCTCCGGAAACACTGACTCGCTGGTCGGAAACGATTCCTGTCGTCTTCGAATCGCGATGGGTTCCTGGAATTGTTCTGTGCGCATTCACGCTGCTCGCGACTCCCGCGATCGCGGTGATCTTATCGAAACTGGGGAAGCAATTTGCTTCGACAGCGGTACCCGATGTCCGCATTTCGAACGGGCAGCTTCTGAAGGGGTTTGCTGCGTTCATTCTCTCCTGGGGATTGTTGGGATTGTCGCTGGGAGCCGCCATTCAGAGTGTGTCCGATCGTCCATTTGCACTCGCAGATTGGCCGGTCTGGACTGCTGCCGCTTCGGCAGCGACGGTGATCGGATTTTTTGCCGTGTTCACACCCGGGGGATTGGGTGTCCGTGAGGGAATCATGATCGAAATCCTGCGGATTCAGCCGGAGATTCTTCAATCGCAGGCGGTGTTCGCAGCGGTTTTGTTACGGCTCGTCTGGATGGCGACCGAAGCCGTGGTATACGTCGCGTTCTCCTGGTTCGAGAAACGCGGGCATCGGCTGAAGGCTCAAGGTTGAAGGCGATTACTTGCAGTCGGCCAGTGCCAAGAGCGCGTAAGCGGTCACCAGATTGGGATCGCCTTCGTACCAGCGATCGGACTCGTTGAGCCAGCTTCCGTTCGATTTCTGAATTTTCGCGAGCTTGGCGACGAGTTCGGCTCGCCAGTCGTGTTCGCGACCGAGCGAATCTTCAATGGTATCGATTTTCATCACCTTGAGCGTTTTGGCGAACGTCTGATAGTAGTAGAACAAACCCTGCTGTCCAAGCCCCGGATTTTCATCGAGGTTGTAATACTTCTGAATCCAGGCCCAGGCGGCTTTCACGCGCGGGTCATCCTGTGTGAGGCCGGCATAGATCATACTTTTCAGTCCGGCATAGGTCATGCTGGCGTACGAACGCAGTCCTCCGTTATCGGTTGTCCCCGCTTGCGAGGTCCCGCCGGCCGCGGGTGTGTAGTAGAAACCGCCGTCACCGACTTTTGAAGCGAATGGAGTCGTATTGTTTTCGGTTTCCAGATTTTGAGTGCGGGAAACGAACTTCAAGGCATTCTGAATAGCCGGGTCGTCATCCTTTGCTCCCGCCGCTTTGAGCGCTTCGATCAGAAACTGAGTGTTCGAGAGGTCTGGCCGTTTGTGGCTTCCGTAGCCGGCGCCTCCAAACGCGATGTCGCTCGATTCGAGTCCTTCACCTTCGTCCCACTGCAATCCCCGGAGAAAGCTTTCTGCATTCTTGATGACCTTGGTGTAACGGTCGTTTTGATTCGCTTTGAGGAACACCATCATCGCGATGCAGGTTTCGTAGTTGCGATGAGTCGTCTCCTTGAAGTAAATCCCGCCGTCTTCCTGGATGAAGGATTCCAGATGTTTGAGTCCCTTCGCAACGGTGGAGTCATCAACCGGAACTCCGTTTTCGAGCAGTGCGTACACTGCCAGACCGGTGATCCCGGGAGCATTCGATGCGGTCCAGCTTCCGTCGTCTCCCTGACTCGTCTGCAAAAAAGAGATGCCCGCACTTACGGTTTTGTCGAGCAATTCCTTGTCTGCTTCCGCCGCCAGCGAAAAGCTCGCAGTGAGCATCATACAGATCGAGAGCGAGTATATTCTGAACATCGAAAATCCTCTCTGAATATCGAGTGTGATAGAGTGATTAAAGCGTCTCTACACATCATACCCGATCGAAAATCAAAGTACAGCGATTGTTCAGGAGATGATGTCGTGAACGACATGTCCGAAGACGTCCGTCAAGCGCATGTCGCGGCTGCTGTGCCGGAAGGTCTGCCGTTCGTGGTCGACTCCCAGCAGATGCAGCATTGTCGCGTGCAGATCGTGGATTTCCAGCTTGTTTTCAATCGCGTAGTAACCGTATTCGTCGGTCGCTCCGTAGATAAATCCCCCTTTGACTCCACCACCCGCCACCCAGAGAGAAAATCCGAAGGGGTTGTGATCGCGCCCGTTCGAACCCTGAGCCATCGGAGTCCGCCCGAACTCGCCGGTCCAGACAACCAGCGTCTCGTCGAGCAAACCGCGTTGTTTAAGGTCCGCCAGTAATCCTCCGATCGGCTTGTCGACGGCACGGGAATTGTCTTCGTGTCCTTTCTTGAGATTCGAGTGCTGATCCCAGCGATCGTGACCGACGCTGGGACAGGTCAATTCGATGAACCGGACTCCCCGCTCGATCATCCGCCGTGCGATCAGGCACTGTCTGCCGTAACCCTGTGTTGCCTGATTTTCATCAGATAGTCCGTACATCTCCTGCGTCTGTTTCGATTCCTGGGATATGTCCATCACTTGAGGCACGACCGATTGCATTCGAAACGCGAGTTCGTAATTCGCAATCGCGGATTCGAGTGCATCGTGTTTGCCGGTTCTGTCGCTGGTCAGACGATCCAACGACCGCATCAGATCGAGTTTGCGAATTTGAGTCGAGTCGGACGGTTCGCGGCGCTGGAGATCGGCCACCGGTTCTGCTGCGTTCTTGAACACCGATCCCTGAAACGTGGCGGGAAGAAAACCATTGTGAAAACAATCCAGTCCGCCGGGTGGAATGAGGCCTCCGTTGAGCACGACGAAACCAGGCAGATCCCGGCACTCGCTTCCCAGTCCGTACGTAACCCAGGCTCCCATACTGGGACGTCCCTGCAATCCGTGTCCCGTGTGCAGAAAGTAGTTGGCGTTGGTGTGTTCCGAAAACTCGGAAGTCATCGATCGTATCACGCACAATTCGTCGGCCATTTTGGCGACGTTCGGAAACAGATCGCTTACCGGCAATCCGCTTTGACCGTAATTCCGAAATTTCCAGGGAGACATCAGCGTCGTACCAACGTCGTCGAACTGGGTCGGCTGAACTTTCATCTTGAATTTTTGCCCGTGCTCTTTTTCGAGCAGCGGTTTGGGGTCAAACGTATCGACCTGGGACGGTCCGCCGTCCATGTACAGAAAGATGACGTTCTTCGCGCGGGGCGTGTGGTGCATCCCCCGCGCGCCCGAGGAGAACTCTCCCGAGACGGCGTATGCCGAATCGTTCATCAAAGCCGCGAGCGCTACTGCGCCAAACCCCCCTGCCGACTGAGCCAGCATCTCGCGGCGATTGAAGGGGCGCGAACGATAATTATGACAATGCATATGAAGACTCGATTTGAATTAATTTAAATCGTTTAACGACAAGCCGCGAGCAACTGCGTGCTCGCCTCCTTCACAACGACGACTGCAACTTTCAGTTCAACCAGTTTTCTCCACACCTTTCACCTTCTACTCTTCCACCTTTCACCCTGTCACCGCACATAGATAAATTCTTTCAGATTGAAAACCACATGGCAGAAATCGGACCAGGCTTGGGGATGATCGGCGCTGCCGTACTCCGTGGACTGTGCGGTCAGGAAACCCTCTGCAAAGTCGAGCTCGTCCTCGGAGGGGAGCCTCGACAGCGCCGATTCGTAAATCAGCCGGATTCGTTGTTCGCTGATTTCCTGCGGAGAAATCGAACCGCCAGAAGTCTCATCCAGAACGCGCTTCGACCAGAGAGCCGCTTGTTGAATCACAAATTCGTTGTTCATCAGCGAGAGCCCCTGTGCTGGAACATTGGAGACGCTGCGGCGTCCGATGGTCGAAAACGGCGTCGGGTAATCGAAGGCCAGAAACAGCGGTGTCAGAAAGTTTCGTCGCACGTTGATATACAGGCTGCGGCGACCGTTCCCATCGAGCGGACCCGAGCCCGGACGTCCCCGCCCTTCCATGAACGGTGTCAGATGCGGCAGCACGCTCGGTCCGTACAGCGTGCGGTCCAACCGGCCGGAAATCAGCAGGATCGCGTCCCGGATCGATTCGCCTTCCAGTCTCTGGAGATTCATCCGATGCAGCAGCACGTTCCCCGGATCGGCTGCTTCGGCATTCGGATCATGCTGATCCGATCGCATCTGATAGGTACTCGACAGCACCATCAGCCGATGAATGTGTTTGAGCGACCAGTTGTTGTCGGTCAATTGACGAGCCAGCCAGTCGAGCAATTCGGGATGACTCGGCGATTTGCCCATATGCCCGAAGTCGTCCACCGATTCGACGATTCCTCTGCCGAAATGGTGATGCCACAGTCGGTTCACGATCACGCGCGCCGTGAGGGGATTCTCGGCCGACGCGATCGTGCGGGCCAGTTCGAGGCGGCCGCTGGAATTCGTCGAAATCGACTTTGTTCGCTCTTGAAAGGCTTCCATGTAATTGCGAGGAACTTCCGCTCCGAGTTTGCGATGCGAGCCGCGAATCAGAATGTGCTCGTTTTCGGGTGTTCCGTCGGTCATTGCCAGCGCGAGGGTCGGATCGGGAATACTCGCTTCGAGAGACGCGATCGATTTCAGCGACAAATCGATTCGATCCCGGTCATCCACCTTCAAGTTCGAATCCGCTACCGAAACGACCGGCGGAAGCAACTCCGAATTGATCAGCCAGTTGAGCCAACGCGCCCGAGAAGCTGCTTCAAAAACTTCTGGCGGTTCACCTTGTCGGCGAGCGAATGTCTCGACAAATTTGGAGCGATACGCCTCAGCCAGCGTTTTCGGAGACGTAACGGCATCATCGTTCAGAATCGCGAACTGATGATGGTCCGGTCGATCGGCGGGAGGACCGCCGTCGCTGAAGGCAATTCGATCGACGATCAGAATGCCGTCGTCCAGATCCTCGAATTCGATGTAAGCCCGGTGACCGGGAAACCTGGTGACATCCTGTTGAATCCAGTGATACTTTCCATCGTTGGGAATGTTGAGGGAAAGGTTTCCGTACAGCGGGTTCTGAATGAACTGAAAGCCGTCGACGATCAGACTGATCTGTCCGTTTTTGTGTTTCCTGCCCGGAGCGTCTTTTCCTCCGATCCGCATGACGCGATACCAGATCGAGCGATGGCCAATCTCGAACGTGGGAGACCGGATCGCTCCCTGCCATTTCGCTCCCGCGAGTCCACTGTTGAGCGTGCCGCTGTCCCAGACGCGTTCGACCGGTTTCTCCGGGGATTTTCCGGGGTCAATTTCGTTTCCGAGCACGATCGCATCTCGAAACGCCGGTCCCGAGACAAACCAGCCCGCGAGCGGACTGCTCGAAAACTCTTCGAACACAACGATCGACTCGGGAGGTTGAAGCGCTTCAGTCTCCCGTTGTTGCCAGCCTTCTCTGAGCTGTTTTTTTCGAGCGAGAAATTGATTCGGGTCGGACAAATTACCCAGATTTGCCCAGAGATAAAGGGGATTCTGTTCGTTCTTCCCGGCGACTTCGGTCAGATACTTCGGCCAGCCCTCGCCTTGCGGTTGTGCGTGCAGATTAGTTGAAGCCTGCTCCAGTTCTTCGAAGAGCTTGCCGATCACCGGTTGATAGTGTTCGATCACGACCGACTTCAATTCGGGAGCCGCTTGCGCGATGGCATCGCGAATCCGTGCCGCCAGTCCATCCAGCTTTTCGGGAGGATCGATCATCGCCTCATCTCGGCGAGAACTTTGCAGAAAGCCCGCAAACGAGTAGTAGTCGGCAGTCGAGATCGGATCGAACTTGTGATCGTGACAGCGGGCGCAAGCGATCGAAGAAGCGAGAAATGCCTTCCCGATGACATCGATCTGATTATCGACCGTATCGCATTCTTCAGCCCGGATATCGACGGGAGAATGTTTGCCTTGCGGAAACCAGTAAAAAGCGGTTGCGAGAATCGACTCGTTCTCCCCTGTGTCGGGACGCACGCGCG
>DATKCB010000417.1:0-6197 GCA_035513495.1 Planctomycetaceae bacterium
TCAGTCACCGTTCCCGACTCCCCAGAGATCGTCAGCCGCGACAGGGGGATTCTCCCCCGGACACCTCGGAGCCAAATTGATCGGTCTGTCGCGCAACATTCTTCCCTATTGTAGAGGGAGAATGCAATTCCAATCGGAAGCAAGGCGGAGGGCAGACGTGGCACGGCTCTGTAAACAACGCGAAAACTCCGCTGAAAGGAGTCGTCGATCGGTCCGCAAACCGACAGACGAGTTCGTTCGGGGCCCCCGAGTTCGCACCGAAAACCTGCCATCCGCGCAACAGCGAGATGTGCAACAAGAAAAATACCAGAAAAAATCCCGAATCAGTTCGGCTCTGTTCGAAACAGGCCATAACGCCCGGGTTTCGTTGAACTTGAGAAGTTGAGAACTTGAGGTCCTGCAAAAATCTCAACTTCTGAAAACCCGGGAGTTTTGAGCGAAAGACGAATCGAGACGTGAAACAAGCAGGAAGGAAATTCGAATGGCCAAATCCCAATGTCGAAAGAAACCTGAAATCAGAAATCTGCACCGCTTCACTTCCTTTGCGCGTCTTGGCGACTCCGCGCCGTTGCGTCGAATTCGAGCAACCCGCGCAACACCGAATGATGAAACAAAACAAATTCCAAAATATTTCCCGAACTACTTGAAAACCGTCCAAAACCCCCGGGTTTCGCTCGAACTTGACAACTTGACATCTTTCAAAAACGTCAAGTTCGACAAACACCGAGAGTTTTTGATGAGCATCAGTCTGAATTGTGAAACAGGCAGGAGATGGAAGATGCTGGTTTTTCCCGGCAGAAAGGGATGTCTACGCCAGGAGCGCGCAACAAGAGTTGCACTGTACGATGGACGTCCTCGTCTGTCGCGCAAGGTTCTGGCTCATCCAGGTCGCACTCAAAACCCCCTCTTAATCTCCCCCTTACCGAAGGGGGAGAAACCCCGGTTGGCTCACGCCAACCGAGTTCAAGATCCGAACCTTCAACTTTGAACCTTCCACCTTGAATCCTCGCGGCTTAGCCGCGCAACCGCCCGTATGCGTGATTTCCGAAGGCGTTCCGAGTATCCTCTGCGAATCCCGTTTCCCCACCGATTGTGCGAAGGCGACCGATGATCCATCTGACTGTGATTTTGACGGCCAAAAACGAAGCCGACGTGTCGAAGATTGCCGAACTTCTGCAGGAACAGTCCCGTCTGACGAAGCAGGAGCCGGGTTGTATCCGGTTCGAAGTGTATCATTCTCAGGAAGACCCGAAACTGTTCATCCTCAACGAACGCTGGGAGTCGCAATCGGCTCTCGACATCCACCGCAAGGCCCGCGCCTGTTCGGAAATTTATTTTCCGCAGGTGGTTCCCCTCGTCGACCGAGCCCCCCACCCCTGCGATTTGATCCAATAATTTGTGGGTCACGCTGTGCATGACCTACATCACTAATTCCCAGTTCCTAGTTCCTAATTCCTACCCATGCCCGAACTCAACAAGATCTCGAAACGAATCACGCAACCGGCTTCTCAGGGAGCTTCCCAGGCGATGCTCTACGCCACCGGACTGCAACCCGACGACATGAACAAGGCTCAGGTCGGGATTGCCGCGATGTGGTACGAAGGCAATCCCTGCAACATGCACCTGAACGACCTCGCCGCCAAAATCGACGAAGGAGTCGAGGCGGCGGGAATGGTCGGGATGCGGTTCAATACGATCGGTGTCAGCGACGGAATCTCGATGGGAACCGAGGGAATGTCGTTTTCGCTCCAGTCCCGCGACCTGATCGCCGACTCGATCGAGACCGTCATGGGTGCGCAATGGTACGACGCGAACATCAGCATCCCCGGCTGCGATAAAAACATGCCGGGCTGTCTGATCGCGATGGCCCGCGTGAACCGTCCCGCCCTGATGGTCTACGGAGGAACAATCAAAGCGGGCTGCGGAGAACTCCGCCGCGAAAAGCTGGACATCGTCTCGGCATTTCAGTCGTACGGAGAAAAAATCACCGGCAAAATTACCGAAGAAGAACGAGCCGACGTCGTGCGGCACAGTTGTCCGGGCGCGGGCGCGTGCGGAGGGATGTACACGGCCAACACGATGTCATCCGCGATCGAAACGCTGGGGATGTCGCTCCCGTACAGTTCGTCGATTCCCGCCGAAGATCCCGGCAAGATCGAAGAATGTCTCAAGGCCGGAGCTGCGATTAAACTCCTGCTCGAGCGGGACATCAAACCCACAGACATCATGACCCGGCAGGCGTTTGAGAACGCGATGGTGGTCGTGATGGCTCTGGGCGGATCGACCAACGCCGTGCTGCATCTGATCGCGATGGCGCGAGCGGTGGACGTCGAACTGACGATTGACGATTTCCAGAAAGTTTCGGATCGCATTCCGTTCATCGCCGACTTGAAGCCGTCGGGAAAATACGTGATGGAGGATCTCCATGCCGTCGGAGGAATCCCCGCCGTCCAGAAATACCTGCTGGAAAAAGGACTGCTCGACGGTCGCTGCCTGACCGTGACGGGGAAAACGCTCGCCGAAAATCTGGCCGAACTGCCGGGACTCAAGGAGGGACAGGACATCATTTATCCGCTGGAAAAACCGATCAAAAAGACCGGTCACATCTGCATCATGCGGGGGAATTTCTGCCCCGAAGGTGCCGTCGCGAAGATCACCGGCAAAGAAGGCCTGCAGTTCGAAGGAACCGCTCGCGTGTTCGATTCTGAAGAAGAGATGCTGCACGGACTCGAACGGGGTGAGATTCAAAAAGGGGACGTGATCATCATCCGCTATGAAGGTCCCAAGGGTGGACCGGGCATGCCCGAGATGCTCACCCCCACGTCGGCGATCATGGGAGCCGGTCTCGGACAGGATGTCGCGCTGATCACCGACGGCCGGTTCTCAGGCGGGTCGCACGGATTCATCATCGGACATGTCACTCCCGAAGCCCAGGAGGGGGGACCGATTGCACTAGTCAAGAGCGGAGATAAAATCACGATCGATGCCGAAACCAACCGCATCGACGTCGATCTCTCCGACGACGAATGGAACGCCCGCCGCAAAGCCTGGACCGCCCCGCCGTACAAAGCGACCCGGGGAACTCTCTACAAATACATCAAGTGCGTGAAGTCGGCGTCCGAGGGATGCGTCACCGATGAATGAGAATGGTGGGTAGAAGAATGTAAGGTAGAAAAGTGAAAAGAAGAGCCGATTCAGGACCGAATCCGATTTCTGATCCTTCAACTCTTTCACTTTCCACTCTTCCACTCTGTCAGCCGCCGAGTTGAGTTCGAAAATCTTCGAAATCTCTTTGAAAGGATTCAAATTGATCTTTGAGCCGCTCCAGTTCGTCCAGCAGTTGCTGCTGAAGTTGTTGCGAGGCTTGCAGTTGCCGTTCGAGGTTCTCGAAACGTTCGTTCTGGGCTGCCGGAGAAGGGGATGCCGCAGGTGCGGCAGGCGGATTCCTGGCAACAGTTTCGGTGCGAGGCGTTTCCACCTGTCGAGCAGGTTCGGAATCATCCTCCGCAGGTGCGGCAAACGCCGCCACGTTTTCACGCGGTTCGTACAGTGCGTGATCGATCTCGATCCCGCGCCGTTCGAGATCGCCCGAACTGCGGGCGCCCTTCATTTTCATCAGTCCGCGAAGAGCCTCTCGCAGCTCGTCGAGCGAATCGATGGGAGTCATGCGGCCGGCTCGCGTACGCAATTCACCGAGTTGCTGGCGGCCGCGAAGCATCAGTTCGGTGATGACGGCAAGTTCCGGTTCGGTGATTTCGAAACGATGCCGCATGTAATGACGATAGCGTGCGGCACGTCCTCCCTCGGTGTGTACGACCGCGGCGAGACCCAGTTCGCGAAGTTCTTCGATCGTATCCTCGACGCTCTCTTCGGAATAATTCACAACGGGATCGCGGTTGCTCTTCTGATTGCAGCCGGTCGTCAGGGCCTTCAGCGTGAGCGGATAGTATTCGGGAGTCGTGAACGCTTTTTCGATCAGGACGCCGAGCACTCGGCGCTGAGCTTTCGAAAGCGGGAAAAACTCGGTCAGTTTTTCGGTCGTGCCGTCACTCATGGTGTTCCCTGTTCCTGGCTGCGAGAGGATGGACTCGATTCCGGAGACCATCTTGCCAAAAATTGCAGAGAACTTCACCCGTCCCGCAATAAGGAAAGGAGAAAGAATTTCAGCGTTACTGCGTCGCGGTCGAGCCGTTCGGATCGGAGGCGATGCGAGTCGCCTGCCGCTTGAGCCGTTCCTGATGACCGACGAACACGCGCGCGGTCAAATCGACGAGTTCCTTCTGATCCTTTGCCTGAACGCCGTCCAGCCCGTTGGCGAGTTTTTCAACCCAGTCGGGCTGATGAATCATCGAAAGCGACATCATCTGGACGAACAGACTGATTTCCTGGAAGTTCTTGTCGATGACGATGTGGCTGACCGGCTTGGCGAGACGCGCGGCGATTCCCACGTTCTGCGAGGGGAACGTCGCGAACAGGTCGATCCGGTGGGTCATGAACAAGCGGCCGTCGGGCGTCATGGATTCCTGGGAAACGAGATGCATCAGGGCCTGCGCACCGATTTTCTTTTTCAGAATCGGACTGGTGAACTCTCCGTCGCACAGCACCAGTTGCCGATGATCGTCCCGATACAGAATCTCCAATCCTCCGGTCGTTCCGTCGTCGCTTTTGACCTGATAATGGGTGGCATCGATTTGACGCACATCGTAGTTCGAAACGTTCAGGCTTCTCCAGATCGACACCGCCACGTCGGGGTGATGTGCGAAATAACGGTACACCGTCGGATTGACTTCGAACGTGAGCGCGGGCAAGCGGCGAAACATGTCCACCGAATTGAGCACGCCTCGAACTTTCGCTTGCTGCTCGCGATTGAGAGCCGAGAGCGGGAGCGCATCGGTGGCTTCCTTGCGGGCCGCTCGAGTCGAACTCGCCTTCTCGGAAACGGCGATCCGTTCGAGGAGCTCTTCGGCTGACTGAGGTGGATCTTGCGCTAACAGAGTGCCAAAACAGGGGAGTAAGGCAAGTGCTGCAAACACGATTTTCCACGAGCGAACTACGTTTCGGGCACGCATCGTCACGGGACTCCGGCTCCAGGTGCTTTCGGGCAGTGGGTCTGTCGGCCTTTCGGGGACTGGCACAGCTCTTGGTTCGGGTAGATGCTGAGCAGTATCGAGACCATGATCAACATCGGCAAAACGACGCAGACGCGTTCAGATCTTTTATCGTAAATCCTCGCCTTACCGCGCGAATCCGCAGTTTCGGCAGGATTGAATTCAAACGTCGCGCGCGAAGGAATTCTGGGGCCTGCTCCAGGACATATTCATTTTTTTCCGGCAACAGAAGCTTTCACGCTGGCTCGTTTCAGCTCGCCGAACAGCCGTGCCAGATCGGGCAGCAGAAAATGCGCGTTAAGCCCGCTGGGATTCGGAAGCACCCAGACTCCCGACTCGCCGAGCAGCATCTCCTGCCGCCCGACCTTGCCGCGCTGGACTCCGAAGGCCGTTCGAAACGAGGTAATCCCCAGAAAAGTGACGAATCGCGGACGGTACTTTCTGACCTTCCGCAGCAATGTCCGGGCACCCCGCTGAAGTTCCTCCGACGTAAGTTCATCGGCACGGGCAGACGCTCGGGGACAGAGATTGGTGATTCCCAGACCGAACTCCGGCAACCGCCAATCGTCGAACGCCGTGAGCGTGACGTCACCGGGGGTGAAACTTCCCGCTTTGAGCGACGGCCAGAAGCGGTTTCCCGGATGTCCGAAATGGTGCCGGATCGCCGCCGAATACAAACCCGGATTGATCCCCACCAACAACACGTCGAGTCCTTCCTCGATCACATCCGGAACGCGGTTCCGAACGGCCGCCTGCAGTTGAGCCTTGGTTGGCTTCCAGGGATCTTCCTGTCTGGTTCGTCGGGACATGCGTGTTCAAATTCTGGCGGGAATAAAAACTCGTCAGGGAGGAGCGCTATATCTCCAGAGAGACTCGCGGTTCAACCGCCACTCTTCGGGAATCGATTCGGGACCGGCCGACAACGCCACGATGCCACCGATGATGGCACAGTTGGTATCGATGTCTCCGCCGACAGTCACGGTATTCCAGAGTGCTTCTACGTAATCATCTCTGAACTTGGATGCAACCCAAAGACAAAAGGGAACGGTATCCTGCGCCGTGATGCGGCTTCCGTTCCCCAAGAGATTG
>DATKCB010000418.1:0-7444 GCA_035513495.1 Planctomycetaceae bacterium
CGATCTCCTGACGGAAGTCGAGGAGGGTCGTTTTCGGGAGGATTTATATTATCGGCTCAACGTGATCCCGATCGATCTGCCCGCACTGCGCGACCGACGGGAGGACATCCCGTTACTGGTCGAGCATTTTCTCGAAGAATACTCGCGGAGAAACAATCAACCTCCATTGAAAATCCACGCTGGGTTGATGGAGTTTCTGAAGTCACACGATTGGCCGGGCAATGTTCGCGAACTGCAAAATTATGTCGAACGAGCGGTCGTACTCTCTTCGAACGGAGACTTCAGCGAAGATCTGCTTCCGTCTCACGTCCGGGGCATCTCTCAGGTACGCATCGGACCGAGAGGAAGCCGCACTCTCGATGAAATCTGTCAGGAATTTGTCGGATTGTCACTCGGAGAATCGGGAGATAATGTTCATCAACGTGTGATGTCCCGGCTCGAAAAGGAACTGATCCTGCAAGTCCTGCGACGATCGCAAGGAATCCAAACCCGCACCGCCTCGAAGCTCGGGATCAATCGCAATACGCTCCATAAAAAGATCGAAGAGTACGATCTTGCTGACGAAGCGCGGTAACACCGCAACTTATCAATCATAGAAACTCCGGTCGTGCTCAATGCACCGAGGAGAGATCACAAGAGGTCCCACCGGCCGCCGGGATGTAAGTCTCCGTGACGTAATCCATGACCATGCGATCGGCATTAAACCTCCAACCCAAGGTTCGGATCGCACGCTTCATGCGACGAATCCAGGCTTGCGGGAGATCGTCGTCGTCGACGTCGTAGTACAGCGGGATGACCTCGTTGGTCAGGACATCGATCAGCGCTTCAGCGTCGCGGTCATCCTGAACGTTGGGATTGACGTGCGTGCGGCCTCGTCCGATTCCGAATCCGTTCTCGCCGTCGAACGCTTCGACCCACCAGCCGTCGAGGATCGAACAGTTGAGTCCTCCGTTGAGCACGACCTTCTGGCCGCTCGTACCGGATGCCTCCAGCGGGCGCCGGGGATTGTTCAGCCAGACGTCGACTCCCTGGACGAGGTGTCGGCCGAGATTAATGTCGTAGTCTTCAAGGAACAGGACGCGTCCTTTCAGTTCGGGCTCGCGCATCAGGTGGAAAATCCGTTGCAGGATCGCCTTTCCGCTTTCGTCCGCGGGGTGTGACTTGCCGGCGAAAATGAACTGGACCGGCCGGTTCGTCGACTCCATGATCTTTTGAAACTCGTTCAGGTCCCGCAGAATCAGATCGGCCCGCTTATAAGGAGCAAATCGTCGTGCAAAGCCGATCGTCAAATGTCGCGGATCGAGCGCCGACTCCAGACGAGCGATTTGCTCTTTGGTCTCTCCGCGCCGGATCGCCTGCGCGACGGCGTGTTCGCGAGCGTACATGATCAACCGGTTTTTCAAGGACTGATGAGTCTCCCAGAGTTCTCCAGGCGAGACGTCTTCAAAATTTGCCCAGACTTCCGGTTCTCCGGTCCTCAACGACCAGCCCTCCGGAAGAACGCGATCGTAAAGCCTTCTCATCTGAGCCGACAGCCACGTCGGCACGTGTACTCCATTGGTGATGTGACCGATGGGAATCTCATTTTCGTTCTTCCAAGGCCACAAATGCGCCCACATTCTGCGGCTGACCACGCCGTGCAGATTCGACACGGCGTTCGCACAACGGCTCAGTTTGAAGGCGAGGACAGTCATGCAGAAAGTTTCTGATCCATTTTGGGGATCGATTCGTCCGAGCGCCATCAAGCCGTGATGATCGAGTCCGATCTGATCTCCCAGCGGACCGAGAAACTCCTCGATCAGAATTCCATCGAAACGATCGTGGCCAGCCGGCACCGGTGTGTGCGTCGTAAAAACGCACATCGAGGCGACGTCCCGGATGGCATCGTCGTAGGAAAGTCCGTCTTCCTGCATCAACTGGCGAACATATTCGAGCGGTGCAAACGCGGAATGGCCCTCGTTCATATGCACGGCACTCGGCGTGATTCCCATTGCTGCGAGCGCTCGGACTCCTCCCACGCCGAGCAACAGTTCCTGCCGAATCCGTTTGCGTTCTCCTCCACCGTACAACCGATCTGTCAATCGCTGATTATCGGCGTTGTTGAGTGGAATCTGGGTATCGAGCAGATAGAGAGCGATTCTCCCGACTTCGATTTTCCAGACTTTGGCGAAAATGTCTCCACTTCGCGTCTGAACCGAAATGATCACTTCCTGTCCGTCGCGGCCCACCGCCGGCTTGATCGGCAGTTCATCGATATTGATCTTGTTGTAAGTTTCTTCCTGGCGTCCGTCGCGGCTGATCGTCTGCGCGAAGTAGCCTTCCTGATACAGCAGACCGATCGCAACCAGCGGCACATCGAGATCCGAGGCACTTTTCAGATGATCACCCGATAGAATCCCCAAACCGCCCGAGTAAATCGGAACCGATTCGTGAATGCCGAACTCCGCCGAAAAATAAGCAACCGGCCGATGACGCAAGAGGGTCGTGTGGGTTTCCCCCCAGGTTTCGTTCGATTCGAGGTATTCGATCCAGCGCCGATAGGCCCAGTTGATCCGGGAATGCAACACCGATTCCCGCGCCAGTTTTTCCAGAACGTCCGGAGTATATTCTTTCAGGAGCGAGAGGGGATTGTGATTCAGTTCTCTGAATCGAGTCGGATTCAAGTCCCGGAAAATCGCCGAGACTTCCGGTTGCCAACTCCACCAGAGGTTGCCGGCCAACTGCTGAAGTTTGTCGTAGATATCCGACTGTAGTTTTACGTCCATGATCGATTCCTGGATTTTCCCGAGCGAAAAATTCTCCGAGTCGAGATTGAGAGCGGTTCGATGAACGAACTCTCGCTCCGCGACCAATTCAATTGTCAGTCATCCTCAGTCGATGATCGAAAAGTATACTGGTTCTCCTTAATACTTCGAGTGACTTGACCGCCCCTTTTCCGAGATCGATCTAACTCACTGAATACAAATGACTTCAATCCGTAGCATTGCGAGGAGATCCTTCACAAAATCCTTCATTCCTGTTCAAACTGACGAGACCGGCAGCCGGGCAATATGTTGGCGAAATGCGAGACAATTCCGTATGGTGCAGCAACAGATGAACCGCTTGTCCCGCCGATCCGGAGTTTTTGAACTTTCCACCCATGCCGAAACTCCGCCTCGATCTTAATCGCACTCTGACCGGAGTGCTTGCCGCGAGCCTGCTGATGTTCGGATTCGGGCTGTGGTTCGCCGGTGTGGGGTCGGAAATGATGCACGCGGGGTTCATTCGTACTGGTCTCGTATTGGGTGCGTTGTGGTCGGCTTTACCGACACGCGAACGTCCGGCCGCCTGGGAAGATGTCACCTGGTCGAGCGTCATTCTCGCGTTGGTCGGAGTGATTGTTTTCTTGTCGGCGCGGTTGCGGTGGTCTGTTATTCCATTGATTCTCGCTGTCGGGATCGCTGTTTATTTTTTGCGTAGACCGCTCAAGCGCCGATAGTATTCCTTTCTCTCAAACTTCGAAACTGTCGAATCTCTGCGGAATCACGGGATCAGTATCGCAGTAGTCGCGAATCCGATGTGCGAGAGATCGGGCGGACTCCGCTTCCCCGTGAACGAGAAACACCTGTCCCGCTCCGCCACGATCTCCCAGTTTCCGAAACCACCATTCGAAATCATCGGCGTCGGCATGCGCGGAAAGACCGTTCAGAACTTCCACCCGCGCGAGGAGTTTGTAATCGCGATCGAAAATTCGTACGCGGGGTTGCCTTTCGACGATTCGCCGACCGAGGGTGTTTTGAGCTTGAAACCCGATAATGGCGATCGTATTTTTTTCGTCTTCAACCGTATGTTTGAGGTGATGCCGGATGCGGCCGTTTTCGCACATTCCTGACGAAGCGATGATGACCATCGGTCCCGACTGACGATTCAAGGCCATACTCTCTTCTTGCGAACGCGTGTAATGCAGCTTGTCGAATCCGAACACGTCTCCGTCCTCGTCAGCGCGTAACACGGCCGCGACTTCGTCGTTCATCTCGGTCTGGTAATAACGATACACGTTCGTCAGTTTCGTCGATAAAGGAGAATCGACGTACACGGGGATGTCCGGCAGTTTTCCTTCGTTGGTGAGATGGTTGAGGAAATATACGACCTGTTGCGTACGCCCCAGGCTGAACGCCGGAATGATGACTTTTCCATTTCTGGCGGCGGTCTCGGAGATGATCTTTCCGAGCAGATTCTTCAAGTCGTCCGGCGGCGCGTGCAGTCGGTTTCCATAAGTCGATTCGCAGATCAGCACGTCGCAGCGTTCGATTGTTTGGGGTTCGTGCAGAAGCGGGAGGTCGCGACGTCCCAGATCGCCTGTGAAGACCACCCGCTTCCACTCGCCGTCCTCGAGTAGTTCAAGCTCGGAGATCGCCGATCCCAGAATATGACCCGCGCGAAGAAACCGCAGCCGAAAACCGCTCGACAGTTCGTGCCACTCGTCGTAAGCCAGCGGTTCAAATTGCTTGCGCATCTTACGAACGTCGTCGATCGTGTACAGCGGATCGAGCGGCGGATGATCGCCTTTCAGTTTCCGGGACAGATAACGGGCGTCTTCTTCCTGAATCTTGGCGGAATCCTCGAGCATGATTTCCGCGATGTCGGCGGTCGCTTCGGTGCAGAAAATCGGTCCGCGATAACCGGCCCGGTACAATCCCGGCAGATTCCCCGAGTGATCGATATGCGCGTGCGAGAGCACGACTCCATCCAGTGTTCGCGGCTGGCAATGGAATTCTTCGTTCTTCTTTCGCGATTCGGTGCGGTGTCCCTGAAAAAAACCGCAGTCGAGCAGCAGCCGGAACTGGTCTGTTTCCAACAGATGCTGGCTCCCGGTCACTTCCCCGGCAGCCCCCAGAAAAGTCAATTTCATCGTCGGTTCCGATCCGTGTGATGTGGCGTCCGGCGGTAGAACTTGCGTTCCATCGCTCATTCGACTTTGAGTGGATTCTGCAGCCAGTACAAGAGAACGCGTCCCACGCGCTCCAGACTGGCTCCCGAACAGTTGCGGGGAACGTCTCCCTGTGTGTGCCAGTGTGGATAATCGAAGTCGATAAGATCGCAGGTGGGTATTTTCGCGATCTCGTTGAGCGGCAGATGATCGTCGAGTACTTCGTGCTTCGGCTTGGAAATGAAGGCTTTTTCCTTCAATTCTTCAGCGGCGGCCCAGACACTTTTCGTGACTTCGGGTGCGTGCTTCAGACTATTTATTTCGTAATACAGTTTCAGATTGCGGCCGGCGATCATATCGACGAGCACACCATAGACGTATTTGTGTTTGGGAGGATTGTTCTTGTAGTCAGACGAAAAATATTTTGATCCCAGAAAATAATCGTCCCCCTGCCGATAGACGAGCTCTTCGCCATCGAAAAACACCATGTCGACTCCGTACCCATACGGAATCTTCAACTTCTTGATCGACTCTCCCATTTCCATGAACAGAGCGACGCCGCTCGCGCCGTCGTTGGCACCATAAAAAATACCCCGGGGATTGAACCGGTCGCGATCCGGAAACGGACGCGTATCGTAATGGCAACAGAGCAGAATGCGCTGCTCGGCTTTGGGATCCCAGGAAACAATCAGGTTGTTCATTCGAACCGGGTTCCCGGTCAGTGGGTGAGCGACATCGAAGCTCTGATAGGTGACGGTTGCTCCCAGTTTTTCGAAGTGATCGACAATCATTTTCTGCTGCCGGGTCATCCCCGGACTCCCGCTGATCCGCGCACCGATCTTGCAGATATCGACCAGATGCTGGTAGGCTCGGTCGCCGTCGAATTCGAGTTTCGGTGATTCCTCCGCCGAGAGGCGGATCGCACAGGACGCGCTGATCCCGATCATCAACGCGATCAGGCAGACCCATCGCGAGGGATGGAATTGAGTTGAAACAACTAATCGATCTTTCATGGAAAACCTCTCTGGAGGTTAATTATTTCTTCGTCAACCGGTTTCTCAAGGCACGCAGTTCGTCGCGTATTCCGTGCGGGAGTTTCGCGCCGAATTGCTTGAAGTACTCTTCCTGTTCCGCGACTTCCTCGATCCATTCCTCTCGATCGACCGAGAAGAGGAGTTCGATCGCATCTTCATCTAATCCGAGTTCATCGATCTGGAACGCGCCGGGTGAGGGAAGAAACCCGATCGGCGTTTCGATCGCGTCTCCCGATCCGCGACAACGCTGAGCGATCCAGCGCAGCACGTGCATATTCTCTCCGAAGCCGGGCCAGATGTACTTGCCCTCGGAATCCTTGCGGAACCAGTTGACGTGAAACACTTTAGGCATCTTCTCGCCCCCGGTCTCGCCGATGTTCAACCAATGCTGCCAGTAGTCCCCCATGTGATAACCGCAAAACGGCAGCATGGCCATCGGATCGTGTCTCAACTCGCCGACTTTTCCGGCGGCGGCCGCCGTTTTCTCGCTGGTCATCGTCGCCCCGAGATACGTCCCGTGTTGCCAACTGAAGGACTCGTAAGCGAGGGGAGTGGTCGTCGAGCGGCGGCCGCCGAATACGATCGCGTCGATCGGCACGCCTTGCGGATTTTCGAACTCCGGGGAGATGCTCGGACACTGAACGGCGGGTGCTGTGAAGCGGCTGTTGGGATGGGCGGCTTTGTCCCCCGAATCGGGCGTCCAACGATTTCCCCTCCAGTCGATGGCTTCGTTCGGAGGATCGTCGGTCATCCCTTCCCACCAGACTGTCCCGTCGGGGCAGAGTGCGACGTTCGTAAACAGAGTATTCCTGGCACAAGTGAGCATCGCGTTGGGATTGGTCTCCATGCTCGTTCCGGGCGCGACTCCGAAAAATCCCGCTTCGGGATTGATGGCATACAGTCGTCCGTCGGGGCCGAATTTCAGCCAGGCGATATCGTCTCCGATCGTTTCGACTTTCCAGCCAATGTCCCGGAACTCCTTCGGCGGGACCATCATCGAGAGATTCGTTTTTCCGCAAGCCGAAGGAAACGCCGCACAGAGATACGTCTTGTTTCCGTCGGGATCGGTCAGTCCGAGAATCAACATGTGCTCGGCGAGCCAGCCTTCCTTGCGGGCCAGCACGCTCGCCAGCCGCAGCGCGAAGCATTTTTTACCCAGCAGAGCGTTTCCTCCATAGTTTGAAGAAAAGCTCACGATCAGATTTTCGTCGGGAAAGTGGCAGATGTATCGTTGCTCGGGATCAAGTTTACCGATCGAATGCAAGCCCTTGACGTATTCACCGTCCTCCCCCAGTTCGTCGAGCGCGACCTGTCCCATCCGGGTCATGATCCGCATGTTGGCGACGACGTAAGGGCTGTCGGTGAGTTCGACGCCGACCTTCGCCATCGGGCTGCCGGGCGGCCCCATCAGATAGGGGATGACGTACATCGTCCGGCCTTGCATCGCGCCATCGAACAAGCGGTAGAGGATGACGTGCATCTCGTCCGGATCCATCCAGTT
>DATKCB010000419.1:0-3891 GCA_035513495.1 Planctomycetaceae bacterium
AACGACAGCGTTCCTGCCGGAACGGACCAACCCGATGACGACACGACCGTCCAGCGAGGGGCCTCCTCTTCGACGACTTCCAAAATCACGCCGGTCACCCAGAACTTCAACGTCCAGGGAGTCATCATGCTGTTCGTGATCGCGGCCGCCCTGTTTCCGCTCTGCAAATCGAGCGCTCGCGGACATTAAAGCAGTTCGAATCACTCGGTCGCCTGGCTGGTTCGCGGAAATACCTGCTTGAAGACCGAAACGAGTTTTTCGCAGCCGCGGCGCAACAGTGATCGCATTGATCCCCTACTCTCTGCGTACTGTTCGCGGATCGGTTCAACGATTCGGACCATAAAAAAACGCTCCGCGGAATTTTTTTCCGCGGAGCGCTGGAATGGCCGAACTTCAGACTCTAATCGTTGGAACCGCCTTCCGAGTGCGAACCGTCGTCTGGTTCGCTCGTGCCGGATCCGACGGCGGCGAGTTGCTCTTCTTCTTCGGCCTCTTCCGTCGAGCCGACGAAATCGAGTTGCTTCTGATCGCCGACTTCCTTGACGTGGACCGAGATTTTCGTCTTGCCCTGGAACGTCCCCTTGAGCAGTTCTTCGGAGAGCGGATCTTCGATCCAGTTTTCGACCGCGCGGCGGAGAGGCCGGGCACCGTAATCGATGTCGCCACCCTTCTTGATGATGAATTCCTTGGCGTCGTCGTCGAGAACGAGTTTGAGTCCGCGTTCGCCGAGGCGTTCCCGCACCTTGCCGAGTTCGATCTCCACAATCTGCTTGAGATTTTCCCTGGTCAAGCCGCGGAACACGACCACTTCGTCCAGACGTCCGAGAAACTCCGGCTTGAACTCCCGTTCGATGGCGTGCATCAGACGTTCTTTCATCTTCTCGTAGCTGGAGTCTTCATCGGTTTTCGAAAACCCGAACACGTTCCCCTGGTGAATCACTTCGGCACCGGCATTGGTCGTCATGATCAGCACCACGTTCTTGAAATCGACTTTGCGCCCGAAGCTGTCGGTCAGATGCCCCTCTTCCATGATCTGCAGCAGCATGTTGAAGACGTCCGGATGCGCCTTTTCGATTTCGTCCAGCAGCACCACCGCGTAGGGGCGGCGGCGGATTTTTTCCGTCAGTTGCCCCCCTTCTTCGTAACCGACGTATCCCGGAGGCGCGCCGATCAGACGGCTGACGTTATGTTTTTCCATGTACTCGGACATGTCGATCTGGACCAGCGCCGACTCGTCGCCGAACATGAATTCGGCCAGCGTTTTCGCCAGTAACGTTTTCCCGACTCCGGTCGGTCCCGAAAACAGAAAGACACCCGTCGGCCGCTTGGGGTCCTTGAGTCCGCTGCGACTGCGTCGGACTGCTTTCGAGATCTGCCTGATCGCTTCGTCCTGGCTGACAACCCGCTTATGGAGTTCGTCTTCCATCTGCAGCAGCCGCACGGCGTCTTCACTCGACAGCCGCGTCAGCGGAATGCCGGTCATCTTGGCGACCACTTCGGAGACCACTTCGGCATCGACGACGCCGTCGGTTTCTTTCGATTTTTCACGCCACTCGGCCGTCAGGTCTTCCTTCTTTTTCTTCAGCTTGTCGGCCTGATCGCGGAGATTGGCCGCCTTTTCGAAGTCCTGGTTGGCGACAGCGTCTTCCTTGGCACCGTTGAGCCGTTCGATCTCTTCTTCGAGTTCCTTCAGATCGGGAGGACGAACCATCGATTTCAGACGGATTCGAGCACCGGCTTCGTCCACGACGTCGATCGCCTTGTCCGGCAGGCAGCGCCCGGTGATGTAACGGGAGGAAAGCTCGACCGCTTTGGACAGCGCGTCGTCGGTGATCTGCACGCGATGGTGCTCTTCGTACCGTTCGCGGAGCCCTTTGAGGATTTCGACGGTCTGTTCGTTGGTCGGAGGATCGACCGAGACCTGCTGGAACCGCCGTTCGAGCGCACCGTCCTTCTCGATGTACTTGCGGTATTCGTCGAGCGTGGTCGCACCGATGCACTGCAGTTCGCCGCGCGACAGCGCCGGTTTGAGTACGTTCGAAGCGTCGATCGCACCTTCCGCGCCTCCCGCTCCGACGAGCGTATGCAACTCGTCGATGAACAGAATCGTGTTCTTGGCGCGGCGGACTTCGTTCATCACTGCTTTGATGCGTTCTTCGAACTGGCCGCGATACTTCGTTCCGGCGACCATCATCGCCAGATCGAGCACCACAATCCGCTTGTCGCGCAAGAGTTCGGGAACGTTGCCGTCGATCACCATCTGCGCGAAACCTTCGACGATTGCCGTTTTTCCGACCCCCGCTTCTCCGAGCAGCACAGGATTGTTCTTCTGGCGACGGCAGAGGATCTGAATCACGCGTTCGATTTCGCGTTCGCGGCCGATCACGGGATCGAGTTTTTTCTGCCGCGCGAGTTCGGTCAGATCGCGGCCGAAACTGTCGAGTGCGGGGGTTTTACTCTTGCTCGATTTCGATGACGAGCCGGGCTGTCCCCGTTCGCTGGTTTCCGCCCCTTCGATTCCGTGGCCGAGCAGATTGAGAACTTCGTCGCGCACGTCTTCGAGCTTCAGCCCGAGATTCATCAGAACCTGAGCGGCGACCCCTTCCTGTTCGCGCAAGAGGCCGAGCAGCAGATGCTCGGTCCCGACGTAATTGTGGTTGAGGTTGCGGGCCTCCTCCATTGCGTATTCGATCACTTTTTTGGCGCGGGGAGTCTGGGGCAGTTTGCCCATCGTGACCATGTCCGGTCCGGACTGCACGATCTTCTCGACTTCGAGCCGAATCTTGCGGAGATCGACCTCGAGATTCTTGAGGACGTTGGCCGCCACGCCGGAACCCTCTTTGACCAGTCCCAGCAGAATGTGCTCGGTGCCGATGTATTCGTGGTTGAACCGCTGGGCTTCCTGATTGGCAAGTTGCATCACCTTGCGCGCCCGGTCGGTGAATCGTTCGAACATGAGTAGTCTCCCTGTTAATTGGCTCAATCCGCGATGGAAAACCGCGGCGAGTGACCGGCCGCCGGAAACCGGACTCAGAGGAGTCCGCAATCCCGAAAACCGCTGTCTTGTATTTTAGGCCAGTTGTAGAAAAATTTCCTGCCCAAGTGGAGATTTCCCGACTCCCAAATCGGCAAAATCTCCGACAATGCAAAAAAAACGTGCAAATCCGGACAGAATCCCCGCTGACGGACTCTTATTCTCCGGTTCTCTCCGGAGATTTTCTTCGAGTTGAGACCGACCACTCCAGGATTTCATCGAGTGCATCCTCCTGCCTGCAAGTTTCAAATCACCATCATCCGATGCGTGGAGTCGCATCCGAGGCACCACACACGTTATCCTCTCTACGCAGACACACACAACCGAATCGCCGAAATCCGCCCCTGAAGAACGTTCCTCGAATGCCGGTCGGGAGGGTATGATTTCCATTGATCGAGATGTTTCAGCGAGAGATGTTTCACACAAAGTCATTTGTGACAAACACCGATCGAAAATCTGAAATGATCGGACTTGTTTCTACAGGAGACAACGGAGAGAACCGAGTTTGAGTTCGATCTGTGTTCTCTCCGTTTCCTCCTGTTCAATCATTTCGTTGAGGACTCTCCCGTGCGCGACAATCTGACCGAAGGGGTGCAACGAATCCTCGAGCGCGCAACCGCGCTGGCGGCGGCGGAATCCGCTCGATCCGTCGAGCCGATTCATCTGCTCCGCGCACTGATCGAAGACGAATCGCGGGGAAGTGAAATCCTGCTGCAAAGCGGACTCGGTTGGGAACAATTTTCCGAACGCTGGCCCAGTCAATGTCTCGAAGTCACAGAATCGAGTCGGGCTCGCGTGCGGCTGTCGGAATGCTGCGATCAGATTCTCGAAGAAGCCTGGCAACTCGCGGCCCAGGC
>DATKCB010000420.1:0-2673 GCA_035513495.1 Planctomycetaceae bacterium
GACGTGGTGAGCGGCCAACTGATCGCCCCGACCATCGGCCCCACGCGAACCGAGCAGGACTTCGTCGAGCACATCGCCCAAACCGTGGCGACTGACCCGCAAGCAAAATGGATCTTCATCGTGGACCGGCTCAACATCCAAGCGAAGCGACTACTGCCCGCCTCACCGCCGAGCGCAATTCGTGCCAAAAGTAAAACTGGCGAAAATGGCGTTATAATGAAACAAGAAATGCAAACTGTTGGACTAGCGCGTTCCGGCTGATGGGGGAATGGGATGCGATGGTTTTTGACGTTGGATGACGTGTGAATCATCCGGGTCAGTCGTGCCGCAGCGCTTCGATCGGATCGACGCGGGAGGCTCGCCGGGCGGGAACGTATGCGGCAAGCATCGTCATGATTGCCGCGATTCCCGGGACCCCGATGACGAGCCAGAGGGGATAGGCGAAGAGCGTTCCCTCGATATTCTCTTCAAAACCTCGCTGCGCCATCACCCAGCGGGCAATCGAGTTGCCGGGAAACGAGGCGAGCCAGCCCAGAAGGACGCCGATCATGCCCCCCGTAAATCCGATCAGACTTCCTTCGAGGAGGAAAATCGTCCGGATCGTCCCTTCCCGTGCTCCCACGGCTTTCATGATACCGATTTCTCGCGTCCGTTCGAGCACGCTCATTGCCATCACGTTGGAGGTCCCCAGAGCCGCCACGAACAGCGCCACGATCGCCAGGGTGGCCATCACGTAAGTAATGACTGCCACATGTTTCTGGACGATTTCGATGAAATCGATCCGGGAATGAACCTGGTATCCTCGGTTTTCCAATCGCTTTGACAATTCCCGGACATTCAGTTCGTCGTCCGCGATCACCCGCACATCACGGTAGCCGACTTTTCTCTCATCCGGAATCCTGTTCATGAGTTCGCGCGCCGACCTCATCGGCAGAATCAACTCGGCCGCACTGAGCTGATACTCGTCCCGGCGTCTTTCGAGTTCCTCTTTCGTTGGCGAGCGGAAGATTCCCGCGATCGTATAATCCTCCACGAAGTGATAGGCATCCGGCTGTTCCTCCGGTGCCGCGACACTCGGCTGGAGCGTTGTTTTCAGAATTTCCTTCTGTGCTTCAGTTAACGGCAGACGGTCGACGTAACTCGAGAGTTGTTCCAGCGCCTGCTCCATCTGCTCCTGTTCGGCCGGCTGGAGCTTTTCGTCTTCGTTCTGGGCCTGGCGTGCGTTCAGAAGGTCGATCACTCCCCGTGAGAGGTAACTGCTGAATTCAAGTCGCACCGTCCGGCCGATGAGCGAATTCATTTTCGCCCTGGTGCGATATCCGAGCCGATAGGCGAGGAATTCGTGGATCAGGATTTCCCGGCCCGCGTCATCCCGCATTGGATCACCCTCGACCACGAGTGGAGGGAGGAAAGAGTTGTCGCACCAGCGGCCGACCAGTTGCGTGTACTCATTTTTCTCATCCAGCAGAATCTTCGACTGGGCCACAATTTCCGGAGTCACTCTCGCGACCTGTTCCCACGCTTCGATCTCCTGCAAGACGTCTTCGGTCAATGATTTTCTGGGACGATAACCACCGTGATTCGCCGGCCATTGCAGCACCAGCTTCTCGCGAAGTCGCGCGCGGGTTGCCTCGTCCCAATCTCCCTCCACTTCAAGCTCTTCCGGAGGAATGTCATCGATATCAGCCGACCAATCGGGATAGACGTTGATGATTTTCAACTCACCTTTGAAACTCAATGTCCGTTTGACGGCGATTTTCATCCCCTGACCGACGGAGAGACTGACGACCAGCAGAAACGCGCCCAGAATCACTCCCAGCAAGGTCATCATTGTCCGTCCCTTGTGTTGGGACAGCGAGCCGGTTGAGAGTTTCAGCAGATCGGCGAGACGGAGTCGGCTCATCACACTTGCACTCCGTCCTGCAACCGGAGAGTTCGGTCAGCGAATGTCCGTGCCAGTTCTTCGTCGTGTGTGACCAGCAGAATGGTTGTCCCCAGCGTTTCAACGGTCGTCCGGAGCAGATCGATGATCCGGATGGCTGTTTCGGAATCGAGGTTCCCCGTCGGTTCGTCCGCCAGCAGCAACTTCGGCCGGTTGATCAGCGCTCTGGCGATGGAGACGCGCTGCTGCTCACCTCCCGAAAGCTCGGTGGGCCGGTGCTCGATTCGATCCGCCAGGCCGACCGATTCGAGAGCGGTCACGGCCGTTTCACGGCGCGTTTTGGGAGATTGCCCGGTGAAGATCAGCGGGAGTTCCACATTCTGGACTGCTGTCCGCGTGGGAATCAGATTGTACGATTGAAAGATGAAGCCGATCCGATCGCGACGATAATCGGCCAGTTCTGTTCGGGAAAGTCTGGTCAGATCCTGATCGTCGACGACGATTGAACCAGACGTGGGCCGATCGAGTCCTCCGATCAGGTTCAGCAGGGTCGACTTTCCGGAACCGGACTTCCCCAGGAGTGCGACTTTTTCTCCGCTTGCGATTCGAAACGAAACGCCGTTGAGAGCCGTGACTTCCGCTCCTGTCCGACCGTACCGTTTGGTGACGTCCTCGAATTGGACCGCAACACGGGAATTGGAATTCATGGACGACTTACCAGGGTGAACGTCGAAGCGAGATTTGAGAACGGAATAGGAGGAACAAAACAGGATCTGTTCGGTTCAGGATAA
>DATKCB010000421.1:0-7575 GCA_035513495.1 Planctomycetaceae bacterium
GGGAAGGTCTCGCTGGTCCGGGAGTCGCTGCGGGAGCGGGAGCGGTTGCTGAAGAACGCTTCCCATCTGGTTCACGAGTTGTCGTTCGTACTGCCGGCTTACAAGTGGTGGGAGCGCGGGTATTACGGACTGGGACTCAAAATGTACGACTGGCTGGCGGGGCGGCAGTCGTTCGGGAAGTGCCGGAAGCTGTCGGCTTCGGAAACGCAGAAGCTGATTCCGGGGTTGAACCCGCAGCATCTGCGGGGAGGAGTGCTGTATCACGACGGGCAGTTCGATGACGCGCGGCTGGTGATCAATCTGATGCAGACGGCTGCCGAACAGGGGGCGGCCTGCCTCAATTACTGCCGCGTGGAACGTCTGCTCAAAGGCAGTTCGGGCAAACTCGAGGGAGTCGAGGCGATCGATGCGGAAACAGGAGACACGTTCGACGTCCGCGGACGGTGCGTGATCAATGCGACGGGACCGTTCAGCGACGGGCTGCGAACGCTCGACGATCCCGAAATGCGGCGGTGGATTGCTCCGAGCCGCGGGATTCATCTGGTGCTGGACGAATCGTTTCTGGGAGGAAAGACCGCGCTACTGGTGCCGAAGACCGACGACGGACGGGTGATCTTCGCGATTCCCTGGGTAGGTCGCTGCGTGATTGGAACGACCGATACACCTGTCAGAGAAGCGTTGCTCGAACCGCATTTGTCGTCTGAGGAGGTGGATTTTCTGCTGGAGACGGCGGGGAGGTATCTGTCTCGGCAACCGACGCGGGAGGACATTCTGAGTACGTTTTCGGGAGTTCGTCCGCTGGTCAACTCGGCTCTGAGCCGGAACACGTCGAAGATTTCGCGGGAACACGCGATCGAGGTGAGTCCTTCGGGTTTGCTGACAATCGCAGGAGGAAAGTGGACCACCTACCGCAAGATGGCCGAGGACGGAATCGATCAGGCGATCGCGTTGGCTGATCTTCCCCAGCGGGAGTGTGTGACGCACGATTTGAAGATTCACGGGTGTCCGGATTCTGAGACGACGAGCGATGAGAGTGATGTCTACGGGAGCGACCGCGCTCTCATTCAGGCTTTGATCGATGCGCAACCGGAATGGGGAAAACCGCTGGGAGAAAAATTCGCGCTCACGCGCGCTGAAGTGGTCTGGGGAGTGCGAGCGGAGATGGCACGGACGGTCGAAGATGTGTTGTCGCGGCGGAGCCGGGTTCTGGTGCTGGATGCGAGGGACGCGCGAGTGCTGGCGGAACCAGTCGCCCGGATCATGGCCGAGGAATTGGGACGTTCTGAAGATTGGCGCGACACTCAGATCGAGGAGTTTCAGAAGCTGGCCGATCGGTCTCTTGAGGTCGGGTGATGCGCTGGAAGAAGTTGAACAGGAGGAAACGGAGAGAAGGGAGATGATGGGGAACACGACCTATCGAACTCAGTTGGAGATTTTCTCCAAATCTGAAATTTTGTCTTTCAGAATTTCGACGCTGCGTTTTCCACCCGCAAAAGCAAATAGCAGGTGGCCTTCGTGTTCGATGACGTGGGTGTCAGCGATCGCATCGGGAAAGTGAGAGCGAACAAACCGCTCCACGTGCGATAAAAAACGCCTCGCGGTCCGACACGGGGAGCGCGAGGCGTTTGTTGTACGACTCTGTCTGAACGAACTGCAGACTATGCCGGGTTGGGGCAATTGCCTTCGGTTTCGGTCAGCGAGGCTTTTTTCTCGGTGATCACAGGACAATCCGGTGCGAGTTCGGCGTTCAGTGCAGTGTAGCCTTGCCATTCGGCGGGAAGATTGTCTTCGTGGAAGATGGCTTCGACCGGGCATTCCGGCACGCAAGCCTCGCAGTCGATGCACTCTTCCGGATGGATGTAGAGCATCGATTGTGCTTCGTAGAAACACTCCACCGGACAAACGACAACGCAGTCGGTGTATTTACAGTTAAAACATGGCTCTGCAACGACGTGCGTCATGCCTTTCCCTTTCCTGTCAGGCTGAGTTTCAATGGATCGATGACTTAATTGTCGCCTTGGGAGAAGACGAGAAATTCAGGATGGATCGTAATGAGGGTAGAAAATGCTGTCAAGACTTCGGATCGACCGAAAATCCAGAAGACTTTAATTGAAACTGATTCTCAGCAAGGGGTTAGGACCGGGCCGGCAGAAGTATTCATAAATACAGTCATGTGAACCAGCATTCGGCTCTCGATCGGTTCTCACCCTTTCCCGGAATACCACCTTGTCCCATCTTCGAACAACAACTACGATTAACGATAGGTTTGTGCGTTCATTATTCCGAGGTTTTTCCGAAGAATCTCTCGATGCCTCTCACCGAAATCGATCGAAGACTCATCGCTCGTTGCCTGGATCGGGAACCCGGTTCATGGAACGATTTCGTCGATCGTTTCATGGGGTTGTTCATTCACGTCATCAACCATACGCTCCACGCACACGGTATCCGCTCGTCGCAGGACGAATTCGACGAACTTTGTTCTGAGATATTTGTCTCCATCCTGGCGGATGAGATGAAGGTTTTGCGAAATTTTCGTGGGAAAAGCTCGCTGGCATCGTACTTGCTGGTGATCGCTCGCCGAATCGTCTTGCGGTCAATCGCCACGCGCCGGCGAACCGAAGTTCCCAGTCGTCCGTTGCCTTCGATGCATGCCGGTTCGCTCGAAGACGAACCTGCTGAGATTCGTCGAATCGAGGATGCCGAGGAACTCGATTATCTTATGCGGAATCTGCCCCAGGGAGATGCCGCGATCGTGCGCATGTTCCATCTGGACGGGTTGTCGTATCGGGAGATCGAATCTCGCACGAAAATTCCGAGCCAGACAATTGGTTCGATCCTGTCGCGCGCCCGCGAACAGATGCGAAAAGACAATCTCCAGGTCTGAAAGTCTTGCCAGCCGGCTGGTTTCGGTCGAACCGAATTCGCTGCCGCTGGGTCTCATTCATCTTTCGGGATCAGGCGTTCACAATTTGAATTGTCGTTTTCCGCGACGATGATGATTTGGAAAAATTCATATTCTCAACCGAGCGTGGCGAACAAAGGCGTAATTGCGTCTCCGCTTTCATCGCGCGGCCAATCTCAGCGGGGGGCAGTTGACTCGGTCACTGTAACGCGTTAGGAATGACTGATAGAATTCACAATGTGACTTTCTCTTCGTGATTTTCTCTGCGTTCCCAGTTCAACACTTCAAGTATTTCCGCTTCAAGTGTTTCAGGAGGTTTGACCGTGCAGGCCCACGCGAAACAGACGAGATCGAACATCGGACGGCGGCTGACTCTGACGATACTGCTTCTGCTCTCGGCAAGCCCGCTCGAAGCAGGAACCTTCGAGCAGCATGTGTTTCGGGACCGCACGGGTGAGCACAAGTATGCGATCTATTTTCCCGACGGATACTCGCAGGCCCGTCAGTGGCCGGTGGTGTTATATCTGCACGGAGCGGGAGAGCGGGGCAGCGACGGGAAGAAGCAACTGACAGCGGGTTTGGGGCCGGTGCTTCAATCGAGAGCCGTCAACTTTCCCTTTGTGGCTGTTTTTCCGCAATGCGAAGAAAAGCGCGGCCCGATCCTGTCGGCCTGGGAAGCCGAATCTCCCGACGGCAGGCGGGCTCTGGCGATCCTGGATGAAGTCATCGAGAAGCATTCCATCGACCGGAACAAGCAGATCCTGACGGGGTGGTCGATGGGTTCGTTCGGCGCGGTCAGCCTCGCGGAAGCCGTTCCCGAACGATGGTCTGGCGTTCTGACCGTTTCCGGCGGTGGTGCTCCGCGTGATCCGGCGCGTCTGGCCGGGATCCCGTTCTGGATTTTCCACGGAGAGGAAGACCAGGTCGTGCTGCCCGCTCAAAGCCGGGATCTCGCTTCGGCGTTGGAACAAGCGGGAGGAACAGGCCGATTGGAAATCCTGCAAGGGGAAGCTCACTACGTCTGGAAGCAGGTTTATCGTTCGAATTCCGTGATTCGCTGGATGCTCGATCCCAAACCGAATCCGAAGTATGCTCCTCCTCCGGCGCTCCCCGAATCGTCACCCCTGGTCACCGAACAGCTAGTTCCGTTTCGCACAGCGATGGAGATTCCCCGGGCGGCTTACGTGCGGCTCGGCAACGAGATGCTGTCGGCACTCGCCGAGTCGGTCCCCAAGATGATCCCCGAAGACCTGCTGGCAGGATCGCTGCAAAATATTTACGACTCGACCACCGCGGCGGGAAGGGACTTCAGCGTCGTGTTCTCGAATATTTCCTACAGTGGAAACGTCTCCAGAACGCACATCGAATCGTACCGCAAAGATCGGCTCAACATTCAGCTCGGCCTGTCGGATGTCGTGATGCGAATCGGACGCACGGACGTGAGCGGTTCCGGCAAGTCGGCGGTGGCAGGTGCGATCGATATCGTGATTGGACACCGAGCACCGGTCTGGCTGTCTCTGGCCGTCGAACCGACCGTCGTGAATCGGAAATTAAAACTCAAACTGATCGCCACGAGGTTCGACATCCCGCAGAACAACTGGTATGTCAGCCAACCTGCCGGAGTCAGTACGAGGGGACTCGGCATGACTCGCGAGAGAGTCGTCGACGGACTGACCAGCGGACTGTACGGCAGCAAAGGGAAGATCGAACGCGAGGTCGAAGCGATGGGCGCTTCGATCATCGAACGGCTCGAATCGAAATTGGCGGAAGCGGGAACCGTCACCGACTTTATGGACTATCTGTGGCCTCTGCCGGTGTACCGTCCGCGGGTCGTCATGTGGCCCGAATCGGTCGAGACCGACAAACAAGGGGTCACGATTCTGCTCGGACTGTCAGTCGCCGCCAACGATCCCGATCAGGCCCCGCAAATGCCGCTCGTCGATTCCTCGGTGAGCCTCTCACCGGCCGATATCCCGCCTACGAAAGATCTGCAGGTCGGTCTGTCGACGAATCTGCTCAAACCGCTGACGGAACAACTCATCCGGGAAAATGTCGCCCGGATACATCTGCAGGACATTCCTGGAAGACCATTTCGAGAACTCGAGGATGCCGAGACACTGACGAAAATTCTTCCCGAGTCGAAGCGCCTCGGACCGAATCCCCGATTCCGCACGGAATTCGTGATGCAGGCTCCGCTCGAGATATTTCCCGCTCCGCTTTCTGCACCGAGAGCCGAGGAGCAGGCCGCCGCGGCGGAACTTGGCGGCGTCGAGCTGGATCTTCAACTCGATCCGGTGATTCTGAAAGTCTCGGCCTGGGACGAGTCCCTCGAGAGCTGGCAGCCCTTCGCAGAATTTTCTATTCGGATGGCACAGGGTATCCGGCTGAACGCCGAGTATCCCAGTTTCAACAAGCGGGAAGTCGATCTGGGATGGAGCGACGAGCTGGAGGTCTCCATCCGGGGAACTTACGCCGAAAAATTCCGATCGGAAAACTCGCAGCCGGACTCGACGGAGATCACTCGATTGTTTCAGACCGGCTGGCAACGGTGGACCGGGAAAGACTCCTCGCAGCAAGTGAGCGTTCCCGATATCAAATTCGGAAACACCCTGTTTCGGCTCAGCCAATCGGGATGGAAGACTCCGCAGATGTTCGCCCGCTTCACTCCTCCGGGAATCAAGATCAGCAACAATTCCGATCGCGAATTGAAGTACCGAATTCGCTCGGAGCGGAGCGGCTGGGGCGATGCGATCACGCTCGCTCCGAACAAATCGCATGAGTTCGAAGGGGTCTCGAATTTTTACGTTTTCCTGCCGGATCGTGAGGGAACAAACACATTCAAGATCCCCATCGGTTCTCACACCGCTTATCAGCCGCCTCAAGCCGGCGGCCCTCCCGAGTTGTTTCTGAAGTGACCGCCCCCGCGTCGAGCCGCGACCTGCGGGCAGTCCCTCCGGGCGATTTCTTCGCGAAAACAAAGCGGGAACGGCGCTTGATTCCCTTCCCGCCGAGTGTCAGAATAACTCTTCGCTCGGACCCGTCTTCAGTCCTGTCGAGATTCTGGTCCGGACTCGTCGAAACAGTCGTTCGTTCTCCATTCGGCGGAGCGGACTCCAAAATATCCGGTCTCTATTCGTCATCGAAGGAACATCATGCAATTTTTGGAAGGCAACACCGTCGGCATCGATCTGGGAACCACCTATTCAGCGATCTCCTATCTCAATTCTGAGGGCGAACCTGAGGTGATCAAAAACAACGACGAGCGTACGATCACTCCCTCGGTCATTCTGCTGGGAGACGACGGCCGAGTTATCGTGGGTCCCTCGTTCGAACGAATTTCCGTCGCCAAGCCCTCAAGCATCATCGAAGCGGTCAAACGCGAGATGGGAAATCGGGATTATCACGTCGTGTATCAGGGGAAAAAGCTGAATTCCGAACTGTTGTCCGCCATGATTCTCAAAAAACTCAAGCAGGATGCCGAGAAGCGGATCGGTCCGATTGCGAACGCCGTCATCACGGTTCCCTATTACTTCAACGACATTCGCCGCAAAGCCACGCAAGACGCGGGGAAAATCGCCGGCTTGAATGTGATCGACATCATCAACGAGCCGACCGCCGCAACGCTGGCCTACGCCTGGCAGAAAGGCGAGTTCGGCCGCGCCGACTCGCTGACGAAAGAGCGAACCCTGCTGGTCTACGACCTGGGGGGAGGAACCTTCGACGTGACCGCCGTGCGGTACACGTCCACCAATTTCAAAGTGCTGGCGACCGACGGCGACGTGATGCTGGGCGGCCTCGACTGGTCGCAACGTCTGGTCGATCATCTGGTGGCCCTGTTCAAAAAGAAGTACGGTGAAGATCCCAGCGAAGATCCCGAAGCCGTCATGCAGTTCAAGCAGGAGTGCGAGAGCGCCAAACGGAAAATCAGTAAAACGACGCAGGTCCCCATCTCCGTCTATTACAAAGGCAAAACGCTCACAATTTCTCTGACCCGCAAAGAATACGAACAGCTCACCAGCGACCTCCTGCAGCGGACCAAGGACACCACCGAACTTGTGATGCAGCAAGCGGGAATCGGCAAGGGAAGATTCGACGATGTACTGCTGGTCGGGGGATCGACTCTGATGCCGGTCGTCGAGCACATGCTCCGCGAAGTGACGGGCAGCAATCCTTCGCGGGAACTCAATCCTGAAGAAGCGGTCGCCCAGGGAGCGGCGATCCACGCGGCGATTCTGCAGGCCAGGGAAGCCGGCCAGGCGAGCGGCATGGCTCAGGCGTTGCAGAAGCGGCTGCGAGCCGTCAAAACGTCCGATGTGAATTCGCATTCGTTGGGAGTAAAAATCAGCGATCCCGATAACAAATCACGCAAGATCAATCACATCATGATCCCGCGCAACACGACGATTCCGTTTTCGGTCAAACAGAAATTCGTCACGAACGTGGACGATCAAGCGCGCGTGCATGTGATCGTACTCGAAGGAGAGACGTCCGATCCGAACGCCTGTTCCGAGATCGGCGATTTCCGCGTGGTTGACCTGCCTCCCAATCTGCCGGCAGGTTCGCCTGTCGAAATTACGTATAACTACGACTCCAGCGGAAGAATTCACGTTTCCGCCAAGGAACTGACCTCCAACAAGGCCGCCTCGACCGAGATCGTCCGCAGTTCGGGACTC
>DATKCB010000422.1:0-5998 GCA_035513495.1 Planctomycetaceae bacterium
ACACAGGAGTCGATCAATCAGACGAATTCGAACGATCCCCGGTGTTTTTCTACGGCGATATGATGATCAGGCGATAAGATGAGAGGATCGTTTTTTATCCCGTGAGACTGTTCGATCATTGTGTTGATTCGAGAAAGCAGAGATGAAACATTCCGATTCTTCACCGTTGACCGGCCGCCACCTGCTCGACCGCCGGGGATTTCTGGGGCACGCCTCGACCGGGCTTTCCAGTCTGGCGCTGTCGATGCTCCTGGCGGAACAAGGTTTGTTGGCTCAGATCGGTTCACCCGCACGGTCGATCAGCGGAAAGCAGCCGATTCGACCGGTGATCGATCCCGCGTCTCCCTTCGCTCCCCGCGATCCGCACTTTCCGGCGGCGGCGAAGAATGTACTCGTGATCTTCTGTTCGGGCGCGTGCAGTCACATCGACACGTTCGACTACAAGCCGGAGCTGATCAAGCGGCACGGTCAACCGATGCCCGGGGGAGACAAGCTCGTCACGTTTCAGGGAGAACAAGGAAACCTCACTCGCAGTCCGTGGGAGTTCAAACCGCGCGGCGAATCGGGCAAGATGATTTCGGAACTGGTCCCACATTTGGGAAAACTGGCCGACGACATCTGTTTTCTCCATTCGATCAAGGGAAAAACGAATACGCACGGTCCCGGTGAAAACTACATGTCCACCGGGTTTACGCTCGACGGATTTCCCAGCATGGGTGCTTGGACAACCTACGCACTCGGGAGCGAGAACGAAAATCTGCCTGCTTACATCGCGATTCCCGATCCGCGGGGAACTCCGCAATCGTCGGTCAACAACTGGGGGCCGGGGTTTCTTCCCGCTGCGTTTCAGGGGACGGATTTCAATACGTCGAAGCCGGTCAGAAATCTCGCCCGTCCAAGTCAGGTCAGTTCTCAAACAGACATCGCGACGCGAGATTTTCTTAAACGATTGAACGATCGGCACCTCGAACGTTTTCCGGGAGACACCGAACTTGCCGCCCGCATTTCGAGTTACGAACTGGCCGCCCGGATGCAACTGAGCGTCCCCGAGGTGAGCGACATCTCGACCGAGTCGGCGGCGACACTTCGAACGTACGGGGCTGACGACACCGAGAATTCTCTCAAAGCCGCCTATGCCAGAAACTGCATTCTCGCCCGTCGGCTGGTCGAACAAGGGGTTCGGTTCGTCCAACTGTTCAACGGAGCGTATCAGACCGGCGGTGAAGGGGTCAGCAACTGGGACGGTCACAAGCAAATCGCGGAGCAGTACAGCGTTCACGGACCGGTGCTCGATCAACCGACAGCGGCTTTGATCTCTGATCTGAAACAGCGCGGGTTGCTCGAAGACACGCTCGTCGTCTGGTGTACGGAGTTCGGGCGGATGCCGACCTTCCAGAAAGGTGCCAGCGGTCGCGATCACAATCCCGACGGATTCACCTGCTGGATGACTGGGGCGGGCGTGAAGGCTCCATTTTCGTACGGAGCGACCGACGAGTTCGGTTACAAAGCGGTCGAAAACATCGCGACCGTCCACGACTTCCACGCGACGATTCTGCATCTGCTGGGGCTCGATCACGAGCGGCTCACGTTTTATTACAACGGACTCGAACGCCGCTTGACCGATGTCGAGGGTCACGTGATTCGAGAAGTTCTGGCTTGATTTGTGTATTGAATGGCTCGATGTTACCCTCCCAGTTCTTTTCCACACCAACACTGCAGTAAGGAAAGACTCATGAAGTCAGGCGTCTCTTTGATCGTTGCCGCGTTGTTTCTGATCTCACTCGTAGCCGCAATCGATGCCTCCAGCGGCCGGAACTCTTCCCCAGTTGCGGAAACCGTGCTGGTGAACACGGTTCTCGATTCGAGCAAGCCTGAGCCGGTCGAAACCGACATGCACGAGTTCATGGAATACTATTTCCAGCCGACGTATCAGCGGTTGAAAGTTGCGATGGCAGTCGAAACGAAAGACAACAATGCCTGGAAAGCGATCAAAGCCGATGCGATGATTCTCGCCGAAGGAGGAAACCTCACTCTCCAACGCACTCCCGAAGAGGATGCTGAAGCCTGGAACAAATTCTCTGCAGAAATTCGCGAGCACGGAAAATCACTGTACGTCGCAGCAAAAAAGAAAGACGCGGCTGTGGCTCAGAAATCCTACGAAACGATGCTCAATCGCTGCAACGCCTGCCACGACAAATTCGCAGACGGAGAACATCAGCTCGCCCCGTGAATTCCATCGACGAGACATTGAACTCACTCGACCGCGGCTGTCGCCTGAAAGAGAATCCGTCCGCACGAACCGCAGAAAACCAGATGATTCGTATTGAGTTGAACGCGTTGCTGAGGCGAGAGGAGAGAGAAACAGGAGTTGCACGTCCCGTCAGTGACTTCCGCCAGCGTCGCTGCTCCATGGACTTTGACCATCCTCTGGTATTGATCCACATACTTTCCGGGGAGTTCCCGTTCGCGTTCGTGCAGTTCGGCTTCAAGTTTTGAGACTTGCTGCTCCAGACCCGCTCGAGCGGCTTCGACTTCGGCTTTTGTCTTGAGGATCTGCTGCTCCTGCTCGCGACAGCTCTGTTCGGTTGCTTTGATCTCTGCTCCGCAGCGATCGACTTTTTCCATACCCTCGAGGATCTCGTCTTCGAGAACGCTGTTGGCCATTCGATCGGCCTCGATGTGCGAACTGAAGATCTCGTACTCTTTGTTGGTCGAGGCCGCGTTCAGCTTGCCGGTGAGGTCCTGGATTTTCCCTTCATTGGTTTTCAGTTGCAGGGATTTGGCATCGACCGCTTTGCGCAGATCGATTTGCTGCAACTTGAGTGATTCGTGCTTTTTCTTGAGATCGGCGAGTGTCTGTTCCTGAATACGGATCATCCGAGGACCTCGGTCCAATTTCTTGCGGATTTCCTCGATCTGAAAATGCAGTCGATGCAGATCCGGAAGTAAACCGGTGGGTACGCTCATTGTGCCAGTCTCAAAGTTGAATCGCGGAAGTGAATCATTGAACTCATATTACTCGTCTCAGCCACAAAAAAAAACCGCCGAAAGATTCGGCGGCAAAAGTTCTGGGCGGTCGTCGGGTCGCTGGAGGCGTTATTCCACCATCTCCGCCAGTTCGGCACCCGCCATCGCTTCGAGAATTCCGTCCAGAAATCCCTTGAGTTGCTTGCTGCGGACGGGATGCTGCAACTTGCGGACCGCCTTGGCTTCAATCTGCCGGACGCGTTCGCGCGTGACCTTGAAAATCCGTCCGACTTCTTCGAGTGTGTAAGTGTATCCGTCCCCGAGTCCGTATCGCAGTTTGATGATTTCCCGTTCGCGATAAGTCAGAGTTTTCAGGACCGAATCGATTTTGTCCTTGAGCATTTCCTGAGTGGCCGCGTTGACCGGACTTTCGCTTCCTTCGTCTTCGATGAAATCACCGAAATAGCTGTCTTCGCTCTCTCCGACCGGTCGATCGAGACTGATCGGGTGCCGCGAGATTTTCAGCACCCGGCGAGTCTCTTCGAGGCTGACTCCCGCGGCTTCGGCGGTTTCTTCGATGGTCGGTTCACGGCCGAGTTCCTGCAGCAGGTTCTTGCTGACTTTCCGCAATCGCGACATCGTTTCGATCATATGGACGGGAATCCGGATCGTTCGCGCCTGGTCGGCAATGGCGCGAGTGATCGCCTGCCGAATCCACCAGGTGGCGTAGGTCGAAAATTTATAGCCGCGGCGGTACTCGTACTTATCGACCGCCCGCATCAGGCCGGTGTTGCCTTCCTGAATCAGATCGAGGAAGCTCAGTCCCCGATTGCGGTACTTCTTGGCGATCGAGACGACCAGCCGCAAGTTTCCGCCGGAAAGTTCTTTCATCGCCTGTTCGTACGCGCAATAACGTTCGTCGATCTTCGTGACGCGATCGGCGAGGGTTTCGGGCGTTTCCAGTGTCATATGCATCAGATCGTTCAGCTCGCGCTGCAGATTGGCGCGTTCTTCCTTGGCCGAACGCAGATTCTTGAGGCTCGAAATCTGCTGTTGCAACTCTGTCATTCGACGCGAGATCTGTTCCAGCCGCTTCATACAGGGTTGCAGCCGCTGGGTTCGCAGACTCAATTCTTCCATCAACGTGGCCATCTTGCGGCGGCGCACGATGATCGATTGCCAGGCATCTTCCCGTTCCTTCTTACTCGCTTCCTCCGAGATGAACATTTCGAAGTCGGCGTCGTTCAGTTTGCGCAGGTGTTCGAGCGTTTTCAGGTTGTGCGGCATTCGGCCGAGGACCTGGGTTTTCTCCAGACCTTCGGTGACGGAGACTTTGATGGTTCGATCGAAGGGGAGGTTCCCCGTGTGGACCTTGGTCAAAATGTCCAGCGCAGTCTTCATCGCGTAGTCGCTTTCGAGCAACTGCCGACGAAACCGCTTGCGGGTGATTTCGATTTTCTTGGCGAGCGAGATTTCCTGTACGCGGGTCAGCAGCGGAATTTCTCCCATCTGCGTGAGGTACATGCGGACGGGATCGTCGATCTTGCGTGTCCTGTCTTCGGGCGCGAGTTCGGCGTACTTCCCCTTGATTTTTCGTTTGCTGTAAACGGCCACGCCGGCGATCGATTCCGCGTCGGGATAGACATCGAGATCGAGTTCTTCCAGACAGATCAGCAGATCGTCGAGCTTTTCAGGCGTGAGTGCCTCGTCCGGCAGATAAGTATTGACCTGGGTGAAGGTCAGAAACCCCTGTTTCTTTCCGGTGGCAATCAGTTCGTTCAGTTCCGCATCTAATCGATACAAGACAGTTCCTCCGACAGATTAAATCGTCGATTTTTGATTGGTACGTTTTTGATTAAAATTCTTGATCTTCAACAGTAGCTCTTTGTCTTTGTCACTCAGCGATCCCTCTAGGGAAGTATATCCCGCAATTTCTCCCTTGGTCCGCTCGTGTTTGGTGACTTCCCCTCTCCAGAGAAGAATCTCCAACTGCTGTAGCAGAAAAGACGGAACATTCGACGCCACGTCTGTTTCCGACAGTTTTTCCGCAATCCCCTTATGTTGACTCCAGTCTTCCAGCACGACCGCAAGACGCTTTAAATCGGAATCTTCGGTGTGTGCGAGGATCCCCTCACGTGAAGGAACCCGTCCGCTCTCGTGCAGGTCGCAACAATTCTGATAAAATGCACGAAAGTAGGGATTCCTCAACTCCTCGGGAGAAAGTCGGTCTGCAATCAGCCCGATCCATTCGGGAGATGTCAGGATGATTTCGAGGAGTCCCGCCTCGGTTTTCTCATGTTTATCGAGACGCCCCGCAACAAGACGCTCGAATTCGCCGTTCGAATCACCGGACTCCGAAATGTTTCCGGAGCCATCGGCGAATGAAGATCCGGCCTGTTTTGATCGGACTTTCGTAAGTTGTTCCCTGATCTTCTTTTCGGGGATCAGGAGTCTTTGCGATAAACGCCCCAGCAGAGAGTCTTCTCGAAGGGTTCCTGCGAGTTTGGGAGCTTGTCCCATCAATTCCAGCATTTCACTCAGAACTGACTGGCGCGATCCCTCTGTGTGCGTGCCGTGTTTTTTCAGCAACTTCTGATATTTGAACTCCCATGCCTCAAGTGCTGACTCAACCAGTGTTTGGAACGCGTCCAGTCCGTGGGTGGCGAGATACTCCGCCGGGTCGAGTCCGTCGGGGAGCGTCAGAATTTTCAGGTCGACATCCTGCGACAGAAATTTACCAACCACTCGGTCGGCGTTCAATTGACCCGCCTCGTCTCCATCATAGATCAGAATGACTTGATCGGAAATCAGTTTGAGATTCGAAACGTGCTGTTCCGTCAGTGCGGTCCCTAAGACTCCGACGACATTCTCGATCCCCGCCATCTGTGCGGCGATGCAATCAGTGTATCCTTCCACCACGAACACCGTTCGGGAACGGCGGATTGCCTCCCGTGCGTGATGAAATCCGTACAACACTTCGCTTTTGTGGAATAAGTCGCTGTCATTACCGTTATAGTATTTCGGCCCGTCG
>DATKCB010000423.1:0-11975 GCA_035513495.1 Planctomycetaceae bacterium
CATCGATCTTGTACTCATCGAGCTGCTCGCGATCGAGCGAATTCGTCACGCCGTGGCACTGACCGCAGACTTGCGACGACAGTTCGTGAGAGAGATTCTGGGGATTCACGATTGAGTCTGTCAGAATTGCGTTGTTCGCTGTCGTTGAGTTCGCCGACTCGTGATAGCGGACGTGCCGTTCACCCGGTCCGTGGCAGGCCTCGCAGGAGATCCCGAATTCGGTGACGAGACTGTCCACGTGCGCTGCGTCGAAAATGCGGGGTCGTCCCCGTGTGGTATGGCAACTGATACAGGTTTCGTTCCAGCGTCCGGCTTCGGATTCGATCGGTTCTCCCGGCGGCAACAGAAAGACGGATCGCCGGGGGACCCATTCCTGTTCCTCGGCGAGAAAGACCAGCGGCACCTGGGACAAGAGGCGTGCCTGTCCCGCGGGATACCAGTAGATCTGCATGTGATGCGAACCCGTAGACAACACAATCGGGCACCAGACGCGCGTCTCTTCTGAGATGTCTTCGTCGTCGGGGTTATTCATCTTCACCCACAGCAGGTCGCCTTTGTTCTGGAATCGAAAGGAACGGCCGGCAACGGTGACCGAGCGGTCTGAAAAATCGCCGATGGCTGTGCCGGGTGTGGGGACCTGCGTCATCGTGCGATGATACGATTCATGCCAGGCTGTGTGTTGCTGAATGTGGCACTTTCGGCAGGCATCCGACGTGACGTAACCGTCATCCGGTACTTCTCCGGGACGGAAACCGGCTAACTGGAGAGCGCGGGTGTCAGGGGGGTGGTCGGATTGCAACAGCGGCCGAACTCGGGTCTCCGGTTCGGGCAGGAGCGGCGGAGTCTGTTGTGACCAGATGACTAAAGTCACTAGGGCGACCAGTCCGGTAAAACAGCAGGCGGCTCCCGCGAGACGCGAACGGCGCCACGCGGCGGCAAGCAGGAGCGCAACCGAGGCCAGTACTGACAACAGGAAAATATGTTCGACTTGCATCGATCGATTTTAACAGAATCGCGGCTGTTTGCATCAACTTCGTGGCGGGTTGTGTTCGTCCAGAGGGGCGGAAATCTCCAACAGATCGATGGCGGGCTGGTGATTGCAGAAGATCGTTGCGAGGCGCCCGTAGGTGACGGCGCGTTCGCGAATCTTGAAGTACTGCGCGAGACCGGGGCCTGCTTCGATCCTCAGGATGGCCCCCAGGTCGACGTGCCGGAGCACATTATGATTGATCAGAACGCGTCCGAGGGGAGTCTGTTCGCTGACGATCTCGTCGCGAACCGCGGCGGTGACGTATTCGAAATTCAACCGGACGATCCCGAACTGCACGACCTCTTCGGTCCCTTCCTTCAGGAGCAGAATTTTGCGGCAGTACAGTCCGTCAAGCTCCTTGCGCTCGATGACCCGCACTTCGACCTTGCAGTGGTGGTACTGCTCCATCGTGACGGTCATGTGGTGCTCGTGCACGAGCATTTTTTTATATGGCTCTGGAGTCAGCGCCGAGGCCACGTGATCGGCTGTGGCGATCAGGGGCTGTTGTTCGGGGAAGATTTCCGTCAGCGACGTGAGTTCAACAAGCGGATTCATGATGCGATGAAATCGGAACTTTCGGGGAATTACGTATAGCGAACGGCCCGATGCTGTTCTTCAAAGTATTCGGGGAGCAGGCTATCGACTTGCAACAACCCCTTTCTGGTCAGCACGACTTCGTCGCCGACGACATTCAGATAACCGGCCGCCTGCTGATTCGCCAGAGGTTCCGAAAATTCATCGAAAATATCGACTCCGAATTTGTCTCTGAAATATGTCCCGCTGCTGCGGCCCTCTTTGAGCGTGAGGACAAACTCGCGGATCAGCGTCTGGTGTGCGGTCGGAGTGTAGGCGCGATTGATGGGGAGTTTGCCCTCGTCGACGGTCGACATCCAGGCTTCGATTTCGTCGAGGTTCTGATAATGCACGCCCTGAAAGTGGCCGAACGAGGAAACGCCCGTGGCCAGCAGATCGCAGCCGCGCCAGACGTTGTCGCGATAGACGAATTTGTCGGCCTCGGGGTTTTTGATGAGTTCGTTCGCACTGCAGGGCCGATAACCCGACTTCGCGAGTTCGTCGATCGCCTGGCTCATCCAGCGTCGCTTGGTCGGCCAGTCGGCGATGGGAGAGGAGATGCCGGACTCTTTCATCTCTTTCGAGATGATCGTGTTGTGAGGGAGTTCCATCTGATAGATCGTGATGTTGTCAGGGTCGATCTTCCGGACGCGCTCGATCGTGTCGGTCCAGTTGTCGTCGGTCTCTCCAATCATCCCGGCGATCAGATCGACGTTGACCTGGGGAAACCCGACTTCGCGGATCCAGTCGTAGGCCTTGAAGACCTCCGGCGACAGATGCGCCCGTCCGTTCGTCTCCAGAATCGAGTCGTTAAAGCTCTCGATACCCAGCGAGATGCGCGTGATGCCGATTTCTTTGAGCGTTTTGACTTTCTCGAGGCTGAGCGTTCCCGGTTCGCACTCGAACGTGACTTCTTCGGCGTCGTCCCACGAGACATATTCGCTCATCCGTTCTCTGAGCGAAAGCAGTTGTTTCGAGGAGAGATAAGAGGGTGTTCCTCCGCCGAAATAGACAAACTTCAGCCGGCGGCCGGCGACTCCGGCCTGTGCGGAGAGGATCTTGTTTTCTGCGATGAGTGCCTGAACGTAATTTTCGATCATTTTGGCGTTCTGCTGGATGTAGACGCGAAAGTAGCAGAACTTGCAGCGTTTGCGGCAGAACGGAATATGAATGTAGAGTCCGAGCGGGCGATCGTCTTGCGGAGGCGAGGCGAGCGCTTCGAGCGCGGCGGGAACTTCTTCCTGCGTCCATTGAGAGAACGGAGGGTAATTCGAGATGAAGTAACTGCCTACTTCCGTCGTGGTCGAGGTCTCGGCTGTCATTTCAGTTCTTTCGTTTTCGATTCAGGGGTAGCGCATCCACTCGTACTAGAAGGATTTCGAGTGTCGTTATTTCTTCCCAAAACAATAGATTTTACCGCGATTGTCTTCCGCTCCGACGACAAGCACCCCTTCCCCGATCGCCGGACCGGCGGTCACTTTGCGTCCCAACAGTTGTTTGAATGTTTCCTTTCCGGTTTCGAGATTGACGCCGTAGAGGTTGCCGTCGTTCGACCCGAAAAACACGCGATCCCCGACGATCGCGGGGGAACTGTTGATTTGAGCGCGAGTCGGAAAGGACCACTTCTCTGCTCCGGAAGTTCTGTCGAGGCAGTGCATCTTTTTGTCGTGACTTCCGGCGAGAACATATTTTTCGGTGACGGCGGCAGAACCGTGAAAGGGAAACTCGGTGTCTGGATCGTCGAAGGTCCAGGTGAAATCCCGCTTTTTCCAATCGATCGCAACGACAAGTCCGGTATAGGTTCCCACGTAGAGCTGGTCCTCCCAGAGAGCGGGTGAAGCGATCAGAAATGATTTCAAGGGAATATCGGCGACCTGTTTTCCGGAGTCCAGGTTGATGATCCGCAGATGCTCGTCGCAGCCCGACACAAACGTGTGTCCGTCGGCGATCGCGGGAGCGCAGTTGATCCGGTCTTCCGTCTGAAACTTCCAGACGAGCGAACCGTCGGACTGATTCAGACAATACAGAAAACTGTCGTACGAACCGAATACGATCTTGTCGCCGAACGGAGTCGCACCTCCGGCGACTTCGGCATCCGACTGAAACGACCAGACTTTCTTTCCCGTCAGCCGATCGAGCGCGTGGAGGACTCCGTCCTCATCTCCGACCAGTACCAACTTTTCGGTCACGAGCGGCGAGGCCTTGAAACCTGGAGCGAAGGTTTTCGGATCTTCGACCGAGCGATACGACCAGATTTCCTGACCGTCGGTCCGATTCAAGCAGAAGAGAATCCCGTCGATCGTGGGAACGTAAACATGCGAGCCGACGATGGCTGCCGTGCCCGCGACTCCGAACTCGGTTTTGCGTTCCCACAACAGCTCGAGTTGCTCGGGAAGCGAAGATTTCGAGACGCCTCGCTGTTCGGGACCATTTCGAAAAGAGACCCAACTGGCTTCTGTCGGAGCGGTGACAACCGGCTCGGCGCACGTCGCGAGAGACGTCAAAAGGCAGCCGACAAGCACCACTCCCGCTCTCAAGGCTCCCGCGGCGTGCCTGTTGTCGCAGCCGAACTTCAAGCGTGCATCGCACATCGGCACAACTCCTCAAAATCGGGGGGATCGAGCCGCCGGGGATTAAATTGCGCCGTCCACTGAAGAGACGCTTCTTCCGCAAGTTGCGGGATCAATTTTGGATCGACGTGGCAACCCTTGAGATCGACCGGAACTCCCGCGAGTTCGACGAGCGATCGGACGTAACCTGCGAGGCGTTCCGCCGCTCTCGGGTCGTCGGCATCGCACAAATCTGCCGCGCGAGCCAAATCGCCGTACAGCGTATTCGCCTCGGGAGCATTATAGCAGATCACGTGCGGCAGCATGACTCCGACGGCAATTCCGTGCGTTGTTCCGAAGTGAGCAGAGAGAGGATTGGCCATCGAATGCGCCGCTCCCAGCATGGAGTTTTCGATCGCTGCACCTGCCAGGTACGCGCCGAGTTGCATCGCGCCCCGGGATTCGAGATCGTGCGGATCTTCAATGACCTTTGGTAATGCCCGATGCAGATAACTCCACGCTTCCCGGCTGTACATGGCCGAAACGGGATTTCGTTTACGGGTCACGTAGCTTTCCACGGCATGGGAAATGGCGTCGATGCCTGTGACGGCCGTGACGGAAACTGGCATGCTGACGGTCAGTTCGGGATCGAGGATCGCGACGCGGCAGGCGGCTTTGGGATCACCGCAGGCCATTTTCATATGGGTTTTCGCATTCGCAATCAAAGCAAAGGATTGCGCTTCGCTACCGGTCCCCGAGGTGGTGGGGATGCCAATCAGCGGGAGCATCGGTTTGGTTGCCTTTCCGACACCCCAGTAATCTTCCATCACTCCGCCGTTGGAAATCAGGAAGTTGATCCCTTTCGCACAATCCAGGCTGCTCCCCCCGCCCAATCCGACGATTAGATCGATTTCAGAATCGCGTGCGAATTCCAGTCCCCGATTGACATCGTCCGTCGTCGGGTTGGCATGGACATCATCGAACATCGAGACGCTGAACCCCTCAGCTTCGATCAGCTTCCGGCATCGATCGACCTGACCAGTTGCCCGTAATCCTCGATCGGTCACCAGCAGCACTCGGGAGCCTTCCAGCTCCCGACAGCATTCTCCCACCATTTCGAGCGTGCCCGGTCCGAAAATCACGCGCGTTCGCGGATTCAGGTCGAATGTGGGCGAGGTTTGCGAACTGGTTTCGGTCGGCGCGCTCATGCGTCTTCCGTTCTATCTGATCGTTAAGGGAGGGAGGACAAGGAGGAAGGGATTGAGGAGGGCATTTCGAAGCTCAGTGCTATTCTATCCTCAGGACAGGAGAGGTTCAAATCCTTTATGCTTTCGACTCGAAGGAGCGAAGATCCGATCAAACTGCTGCCGAAAATTCGTGAATCGCCAATTGAAGGGATCGAGTCATCCCCGATGCCCTAGGGTGTAAACCGATGCAGAATCGCCCGGGAAAGCACACAATTGTGATATTTTGTATAGTATCCTGCCAGATCCAATCATCGAATCGGTACCGATCTGAAGAGAAAATTCTTGTTTTTCAGATCGCCAATTCCTAAAATCGGGAATTCCTGCGTTCTGCAGCACGATCTCTTCTCGCGTGATTCATCAGTTCAACTCCTACACCTCATCAAATCGATTCATTGTGTTCAGATCATTGTGATCATTTCGAATCGATGCGGAGCGACAATTCACTCAAACACTCATTCAATCTCGAAATCAGGATGATTCTTCCACTGTGAGGGATCCAGGGAGACAGCGACTACGATCACAGGCACTGATGCTGAACCACGATGGCCTTTTCCAAGGAGATTCACCGATGCAACAGCCTAAACCGAAACTCGCCTCTGAGATCATGATTTCCAAATTGCACTCGGTTCAACCCGACGAGTACATTCTCGGGGCGATTCGACTGTTAGTACAAAAGCGAATTTCAGGCGCACCGGTCGTCGATGGGTCCTGCAAATATCACGGGATGTTCACGGATAAAAGTTGCATGAGCGTGATGTCCAGCATAGCACGCCAGGCGGCACAAGACGAACGGTCCAAACGAATTCGCAGCATCACGGCTCGGGAACTGATGAAAACCCGACTTGTCGCACTGCGTCCGGAAATGGACGTCTTCGACGCGATCAGCTACCTGATCCAACAGAAAATCTCGGGCGCTCCCGTCCTGGATTCCAATGGAGAGTATCTCGGTATCTTCTCGGAAAAAGGGAGTATGGACGCCGTCATTGAGTCTGCCTACTCGCAACTCCCCACTTCGCGAGTCGGGCATTATATGGACGTCGACCGTGGACGAGTCATTGATGAACAGACCGATCTGATGGCCGTGAACAGGATGTTTCTCGAAACGCCTTATCGGCGTCTGATTGTTCTCCGCGAAGGGAAACTGCTGGGGATGATCAGCCGGAGAGACGTTTTGGCGTGTCAGATTCGATTGGCAGAAGACATCTGGAACGACGGCAATCCTTCCGCAACAAAACAATCGCCCGAGTTGACTGATACGACCATCATTCAATCCCCGAAGTTACGCGAACATTCCCCTCGGATCAGCGAGTTTATGGATACTCGCGCGCATACCATCACCGAACAGCACGATCTGCTGAGCATCGCTCAACTCTTCCGCGACTTGCCGTATCGCCGATTTCCGGTTCTGTGTGATGGAAAACTCGTCGGACAGGTGAGTCGTCGGGATCTGTTGACGGTCGCGCATAGCCTAATGGCCGTCAAACCGCCGGCGGAACAAAATCTGCTCTATCTCAGTTCGCTGGTTGAGCGAAACCAGGCACCAGTGACGCGACTGATCCAGTAGCAGAATCTCCAATCGATTCAGATTGGGAAGTTCTGGAGTGTTTGTTGCCGCGCGGTGCGGATGTCCGATCGATCAGATGCGCGGGAGATCTGGAAATTGCCAACGGAGGGCTTTATGATGTCGGGAAACGTTTTCTTCGTTCCCCGAGCAGGATTCCCCGAGATGCCCCAGGTCAAATTTGTCAACGAAAAGCAAACGATCGAAGTCCCCGAAGGTGCCAATCTTCGTAAGGAAGCTCGAAAAGCAGGTATCGAACTCTATTCGGGTATTCACAGGCACCCGCTCGGGAATTGCCACGGATTAGGTGGCTGCGGGAAATGTGCGGTCGAGATCGTCAAAGGACAGGAGAATGTCCGCAAACCGGGATTGTGGGAACGACTTCGAACTCTGATGGGACCGATCCTGTTCCTGGTCAAACGCGAAAAGAAGGATGCCATCCGTCTCGCCTGCCAGACCCGCGTCGAAGGAGACTGCGAGGTCCAGACTCATCCCGACCTCAATCTGCACGGTGAAAAGTTCTGGGGCTGATCGATTTGAGACGGCGAAACCGGGACCACGGCTGCATTCTGTCTTCGAGTATGTTGTTGAGTTCCGCTCTCCGCTCTCCTCACTCCGACACTTCGAAAGACAGACCCATGCGTGACTTGAGGATCGGAGCCGCCCAGTTCGAACACCGCAACGGTGACACCGCTTACAACCTCACCCGGATTCGCGAACTGACTCTCCATGCCGTGCGGCAAGGGGCTGAGATCGTCAGCTTTCACGAATGCTGCATTCCAGCTTACACATTCGTTCAACCGTTTTCTCACGAGCAGATGCTCGATCTCGCCGAGGAAGTCCCCGACGGCCCCAGCGTGCGCGAACTGATCGACATTTCGCGCGAAGCGGGCGTGCCTGTCCTGGCGGGACTGTTCGAACGGGACGGCGTCCGGGTCTTCAATACGTACGTTTGTGTTACCGAATCGGGACTTCTGGCGCGGTTTCGCAAACTGCACGCCTTCGTGAACCCCCACCTGTCATCGGGAGACGAATACGTCGTCTTCGAATGGTCCGGTTGCAAGTTCGGAATCCTGATCTGTTACGACAATAACCTGCCCGAAAATGTGCGGATGACGGCACTCCTGGGAGCCGAGGTGATCTTCATGCCTCACGTCACCGGTTGTCTGCCGTCTGTGATGCCGGGGCGCGGGCTGGTCGATCCGGCACTGTGGAACAACCGCGAACGCGATCCCGTCGCGCTGCGTCAGGAACTCGACGGACCGAAAGGCCGAGGCTGGCTGATGCGTTGGCTGCCGACGCGCGCTTACGAAAACGGAGTTTACGCCGTGTTCACCAATCCGATCGGACTCGACAACGGACAGGTCCGCAACGGCCAATCGATGATTCTGGATCCGTATGGAGAAATCATCGCCGAATGCCGCAATCTCGGAGACGAAGTCGTGACTGCGTTGTGTACCTCCGAAAAACTCAGCAATTCGAGCGGACAGCGTTACCTGCGTGCGCGGCGTCCCGAACTTTACGGAAAACTCGTCGAACCGCCCGCTGAACCTCCGGTAACGCGACCGGGATGGGAATTGAATCACGGCAAATGATTTTCAGCTTCACCTCGTTGAGCTATCAAGATCACGTTCGCCTCACTGACCGTCCACCGGGAATCGCTACTCTGACGAAATCGGCGAATGAGGTTCGCTTTCTCACATCGCGCGCGGACAACTTGTCAAAGTCGGTGATTTTTTCGCGCATTCCGGGCTTCAATCCGATTATATTGACACTTCGCGATGATTGAAGTTGATTCCGTTCGAGAGGTATTCATGTTACGCCAACTGTTTGTATTTGCCTTGAGTTTCTCAACCGCGGCTGCGATTGCACTCGCCCACGACGGTCACGAGCACCCGGAAGCCGTGATTCTCAATGAACACAATTGGGGCGAACACGTTCCGCACGGAAAGGAAGTCGATGCCATCTACGGCGACGCCGTACTCGTCAACAAGTATCTCACGGCCGTCATCGCCAATCCCGTCGCGACGCGGAACGCCAACATGACCGTTCGTACGGTCGGGGGTTGCCTGATCGATTTGTCGGTCAACGACCGTTCGAGCGACCAGTTGAGCTGTTTCTATATCGGCAAGCGAAAGTACCAGTTCTCCGGCATGGGGATTTTTCAGGAGCACGAATCGCGCACCGACAATGGGGTGACAACCGAGCAATCGTCTGCCAGGGTCGAAACGGTTGCTCCAGGAGACGAGAATTCTCCTCACGTGACGCTTCGCTATACGATCGAAAACGACGACCACTTCTTGACGGTCACGACGATCTTCACGAACAAGAGTCAGAAACAACTGACGGTTCCCCTCGAAGATGACATTCGCGCCGACGGCGGAAAAGAGCAGATGCCCAAGTCGCCGAACGGGACGCACAAACTGTACTGGATTCACGACAAATACTGGGGGCAGGCATACGGCTTCGAGGTGGTCGGAGGGACCATCGACAGTAACAGCAATTCCAACACGTCGAATCTGACGTACAACCTCGACGGCAAAACCAGTGTTGAACTCGCTCCCGGAGAGTCGTTCGAATTGACCCGCCGCGTGTATCCCGGACGCGATCTGCTCGAGGTCAAAGCGATTTACGATCGTCTTCACGAAACAGAAGTCTTCCCGCTCGCGCTCACACTGACCGATGCCCGGGGCGAGCCGATCGCGAATGCGGAAGTTGAATTCTGGAGCGGCGAGAGTCGTCGCGGTTCAGGACGAGCCGATGAAAACGGAATCCTCGTCACCGAAGTTCCCGCCGGCGATTACACCGTGGGTGTCACGGCTCTGGGTGTCGAGCTGACATCTGAGCAACGATTGCCTCTCGACGTTTCTTCGCTCAAAGAAACTCAGAAGATTAATCTCAAACTCTCCGAGTGGAACCCGGGACAGGTCGTCGCGAAGTTCACCGATTCTGAGGGAAAGCCGATCGCCTGCAAGGTCGAGTTCAATCCGCACGCAGAAACACCGCGGCCGTATTTCGGTCCGGAAACGGCGACCTTCGGCGTCGTCAATCTGCGTTACGCCCCGCACGGAACGTTCGAGCAGCAACTTCCTGCCGGTCAGTACGATGTGATCGTCAGCCACGGTGCGGAATACGACGCGATTTTCACGACGCTCAAAATCGAACCCGGTCAATCCTCATCGCTCCATGGGAAACTGACCCGGTCGGTGAAAACTCCTGGCTGGATCAGCGCCGACTTTCACAGTCACAGTTCCCCGTCGGGCGATAACACCGGGAGCCAGTTGGGGCGGGTGCTGAATCTCGTCTGCGAACAGATCGAATTCGCCCCCTGCACCGAACACAACCGGATCGAAACTTACGAACCGGAAATCGAGTTTCTCAAGATCGGCGACGCCATTCGGACTGTGTCAGGAATGGAACTGACCGGAAATCCGCTGTTGTTGAATCATCAGAATGTCTTTCCCCTGGTTTACAAACCGCGAACGCAAGACGGCGGCGGCCCCGTCACCGATCTCGATCCGGTCAAGCAGATCGAACGAATCTTCTTGTGGGACGACCGCAGCGAGAAGTTGATCCAGCAGAATCATCCCGATATCGGCTGGCTGTTTTACGACCACGACGGCGACGGTACTCCCGACGAAGGCTTCGAGCGTTCGCACGGACTGATCGACGTGATGGAAATTCACCCGGTTCAACTGGTGCTGGATCTCAAGCCCGATGCCGATTATCAGGGAAGGCCGTACGCGAACCGGATCTTCGGCTGGCTGCAACTGCTCAATCAGGGGTATCGCATTCCCGGGATTGTGAACACCGACGCTCACTACAACTATCACGGATCGGGCGGGCTGCGGGCCTGGATCCAATCCTCGACCGACGACCCCGCCAAGATCGACATTTCGGAGATGATCAACGCTTCCAAAGAAGGCCGGATCATCATGTCCAACGGACCGTACCTCGAATTCTCCGTCAAGGAAAAAGACGGTTCGAAGTCGGTGGTCTCGGGACAGGATCTCGAAGCGAAATCGGGAAAGGTCTCGGTTCACGTGCGGGTTCAATGTCCGAACTGGATCGACGTCGATCGCGTGTTTCTGCTGGTCAACGGACGCCCGCATCCGATCCACAACTATCGCCGTGAAACGCACGAGGGCAAATTCAAATCCGGACCGGTCAAGTTCGATGAAACCCTGGAAATCGAACTCAACGGTGACGCACATATTATTGCGGTCACCGGAGGTGAGAAGTCTACTCTCGGAAAAGTGATGGGGCCGTTCTGGGGGGAACACGAACCGGCCGCGCTGAGTAATCCGGTCTTCGTCGACGTCGATGGGAACGGTTTCGAAGCGAACAAAGACACCCTCGACCACCCCCTGCCCGTCAAATTTGGTGTGAATACGAACTGAATGAGATCGCCTGTCTTGTTGAATGAGATGAAATGATGAGAACACTGATTCCGCTGACTTTTTGCGCTGCGTTGCTTCTCGGACCGGACGTACTGACCGCACAGGATACGTCCCCGAAGTCAACGATCGAACTCTCTCCCGGGGAAACAGACAAGTGCCTGAAGATTCTACGGGAGGGGCTGCGATCCGATGAATTCTGGCCCGCGATTCACGCGGCGGAAGGACTCACCCTCGGAGGGTACGGATCCGAAGTCATCGAGTTCCTCGAACCGAAAGTGGATTCCGAAACCGACGATCAACGCCGCTGCGGACTCGCCCGGGAACTGGTTCGCGCGGGCAAAAAACAATACGCGCAGATGATGTACGACATCCTGGCGGGTGAGGATCCGCACGGTCACGTTCATGCCGCAGAGAGCCTGTACAAGGTGTTTCGAATCGGCGACGGAGTCGCGATGCGGAAGGCATTCGCACAACAGGACAATCTCCGATTGCGAATCATGTCCGCGGCAGCGCTGGGACGAGCCGGAAATCCTCACGCGATGCAATTTCTCCGCGATACGCTGGGCCACGATGATCCGGAAATCAGCCGGACCGTAGCATGGGTTCTCGGGCGAA